>JAIRZR010000008.1 GCA_031267155.1 Prevotellaceae bacterium
TGTTCTGCTTTATTGTGTCGCTGGTAACGGTTTTCTGGCAAAGCCGTATCGCTGCCAACGCTAATCCGATCGATTCGATGAAAGCACTGTAATGAGACTTTAAGAGTTAAGAACTAAGAACTAAGAGTGCTGGCGCGCCAACACTCTTAGCTCTTAACTCTAAAAATTTTATCTACGCACAGATTCCGCAGGTCGTGACCTGCGGTCGCCGGATGACGGTCGCCGATGAAATTGTCGTCGTAACAGAACAGCAGCAGCAAATAGCTTGTCCAGAGAACAAGATTCAGCTCCATGAAAGTAACTATCGAGACGTGCCGCGTTACGGAAAGGGGCTTGGCGGGCGTGTTTTCCCTGCGAAGCGAAGCAATCCAGAATACTGTTATTCACTGGATTGCTTAGGGCTGCGCCTTTACAATGACGATTTTCGTAAGGTAGCACATTAATAGGCTACTTACGAAAAGCGTCATTTCGCTTTTAGTTTAGGTACGAAACGGTTATTTGCAATGACAGGACTCGACCCTTTTGAGACACCCTCGTGCATTATAAAAAGTAAAACAGCAAATATTCAAAAAACCTGAAATCACAACTGGTTGTATGGTAGTGCTGTTATGGACTTCCATAAATTCTGTTTCCGGATGTTACATCTGCATATTCATCGTGCCTCGAACTTCCTTCACCAGTTCTTCCGCCTGTTTCTGCAAATCTTCCTGATTGTATTTTTTTAGAATACCCAGTAAACTGTTTAATCCGTGGAACGAATAGTACATATTCCTTTCGAGAATAGAGGTCGCTCCGAATTTACGGTGCAGTTGGGTATAATACTCGATTTCCTTTTTATATTCGTCAATCAGCGCTTTAGACAGCGACGTTCCATATTCCGTCAAATCCGAATAGAAATAATTATCGACAAGCGGATTGGAACTGAATGCATACATCGAATACGGCGCGCTGGATATCACTTTTTCCATTTCGGGAAGAACCTCGCGGTATTTTTCCATCAACTGCTTCACGCGGAGTTTGTCTCCGTTTGCCTTGAGCGATTCAGCCAGAGCGAAAAATGCATTCCGGTAGTGCGGAATCATCTGCTGGCGGGATGTTTCGTCGAGGTAAATATCCGGATCGTTCAGTCCCCTGAAACGATATTTGTACATCAGCAGGTCGAAGGTTTTGTCGATATTGACAGGCCTTTTCTGCGTATTTTCGGGAAGCAGCCTTTTTGCAACGCCTTCATCGCGCAGGAAATTCACTGTTCCCATTAAAAAGTCGTCATCCCTGCCCCCGTAATATACGGGTCTGTCATTGAAATTGTTTGCCGCGAAATCGAGAGCGCCGAGTTTCGCTCTTGTAATCATGTTGCCCGAAAGCTTGAAGTGTATATTCGGAACCATTGCGGATGTATCTTCAATCAAGCCCGCTTCGAGGAATTTTGCAGTGTTTACCGGAAGAACAAGATCCTTAGTTGGAAATTCGGCAACTTCCTGCCCCGAAGGGTATTTTCTGACGGTTTTACCTCCGTAGAACAGCTGCAAAGCCTGCTTGATATTAAGCGAGGGTCTCATTTCCCTTATGACAGTCGGCAATTTCGATTCGCCCGTTACCTGCTCGACGGTTGCGGTTGTGAGCAGGGGCGCCGCTTCGTACGTACGGCTCATCATCTGAGTATAATACCAGTCGGATTCCAGATACATGAAATTGATGATCTTAATATCCCGCCGAACGCCTTCCACTTCCTGATTGTACCATGTTGTGAAAGTATCGATATCGCCGAAAGTGTACAGTATTGAGTTTTCTTCGCATGAAATCAGGTAATTGTATCCGAAGTCCGTAGCAATGTATCTTCCCGAGCGGTCGTGGTCGTCCCAATTCTGCTGCGCCATGATGATCGGGGCGGGAAGTCCCAGCAGCAAGACTATCGGAGCGGCAAACCTTTCGTTTACGGCTTTGGCAATCAGCCTGTACAGATATACAATACCCAGTCCGATCCATATCGCAAAGGCATAAAAGGAGCCTGCATAAGCATAATCCCTTTCGCGCGGCTCGTCGGGCGTCTGGTTCAGGTATATTATGATGGCTATACCGGTGAAAAAGAAGAGCAGAGTGACAACCGTAAAGCCTTTCTTATCCTTTTTCAGCTGATACGCCAGTCCGAGCAGTCCCAGCAGCAGGGGAATAAAATAGTACCTGTTGTTCCCCTTGTTTTCAGTCATGTACTTCGGCAGATTGTCCACCGGTCCCAGACGGTATTCGTCGATAAACTTTATTCCCGATATCCAGTTTCCCTTTGTCGGGTCGGATTTTGCCCCCTGCATGTCGTTTTGCCTTCCGGCAAAGTTCCACATGAAATATCTCCAGTACATGAATCCTATCTGGTAATCGAAAAAGAAGCGCATGTTGTCAACGAACGTGGGGTTCTTTCCCTTTGTATATGCCTTGTACACTTCGATATGGCTTTCCTTCCTGTTGCTCCACATGCGCGGGAACAGTATCGTATTGTGATACTTGACCTCCGAGGTTTGATCCTTTACATACCTGTCGCCCACACGCACATGAGTGTCTTTTTGAACGACGCTGTAGTTGTCGGTATTGCTGTAGTAGGGTCCCGTCAGCAGGGGATTTGAGCCGTACTGCTCGCGGTTGATGTATTTTATCAGTGAAAAGACATTGTCGGGTCTGTTCTGGTTCATTGGCGTGTCCGCCGACGAACGGATGACTATCATGGCATAGCTGCCCATGCCGAGTAAACAGAACGACAGTCCAAGAACGACGGTATTCAATACGATTTTCCCTTTCTGATGCGTATAATACACTGTGTACGAAAGAGCCGCTGTCAGCGCGACTACAAAGAAAAGCAGTCCAGAGTTTATCGGAAGCCGCAATGTGTTCACAAAAAACAACTCGAACCACGAAGCGATTACCGGCGTCTGAGGGATTATCCCCCATACCATTACGCCAAGTAATATGACGGAAATGACGCTTGTCCATATTATTCCCTTTGGCGTGACCTGATATTTTTTGAAGTAGTAAACAAAAACAATTGCCGGGACTATCAATAAATTAAGCAAATGGACGCCAATCGACAGCCCTGTGATATAGGCTATGAGTATCAGCCAGCGGTTTGACCAGGCGGAATCAGCCTGCTCTTCCCATTTCAGTATCGCCCAGAAACCCACCGCTGTTATGAACGACGAAGCGGCATAAACTTCTCCCTCGACTGCCGAAAACCAGAATGTGTCCGAAAATGTATATGCCAGCGATCCAACGGTTCCGCAAGCCATTATCATGATCTTTTCGGAAACGGACAGATCCGATGCTTCCCTGTTTACGAAACGCCGTGCCAGATGCGTGATGCTCCAGAACAGGAACAGAATGGTGAACGCGCTGAACAGCGCAGACAGGATGTTCGCCATCAGCGCCACGTTTTCCGTGGATGCAAACATCGTGAACAGGTGTCCAAGCATCGCAAACAGCGGCGCTCCGGGAGGATGCCCTACTTCAAGTTTGTGTGCCGACAATATAAATTCGCTGCAGTCCCATAAGCTTGCCGTCGGTTCGACAGTAGATATATAGGTAATTGCAGCTATGGCAAATATTAGCCATCCCGTAACATTGTTTAATCTTTTATAC
>JAIRZR010000066.1 GCA_031267155.1 Prevotellaceae bacterium
TTTCCGTTTCTGTTAATTCAACATGTCTCATATTAAATCGTATCAATTATCGTGAAAATATACTCTAAATATACAATATGCCAAATCTTGTTACATTAATTGTTGTGGATTACTTAATTAATAATACAAAATATCAAGATTTGCTTCTCTTGTTTTTACTATTATATTTTAATTACCGGTGCAATATCTCCAAACTAAAAGATTGTTTGGATTTTATTCCAGCAAAAAACAATTTGGAACAAAATGTTTCTATCCCATTATTATTGGTATTTGATAATATTGATCACATGGAAATAGAGAGTAACAATCATAATTTTCCGGTACAAATAGAATCAGTCGTAACGAATTGTATGCTTTGGCTTAAGAATCACAATTCGATATCACCCATAACGATGGCAAATTCAATAAGTTGTATATTTTGTCTAAGAGATGCAAATTTTGCATTAGTTAACAGAGCATTAGCTGAAATAATTCAAAAATATGATTACTCATTTTATCCAAGCGAATTAGATAAAATATTTAAACGACGATGTGAAATGGCAAAAAATACAGCTAATGATGTCCGTAAAAATCTACTCGATTATTTTTTTTATGAAGATAATGATTATACAAGAAACCATTTTCTTCCTCTATTTAATTTTAATTATAGAAAATTAATTGAATTTGTTGAACATTTTAATGTAAACGGATATCTTCACATAATAGAAAAATTGCCAGAGATATGGGATAATAAAATAGTGATAAGGAGAATCATCTATTATTTACTGATAAGACATCTTCGTAATAATGATTATTTAAAACTTCCCCTCCTATTGGATGGCATAAATGTACCAGAAGGAAAAGTTGAACACGGAGAAATGAATGCAGCAAGGATAATCTTAACCATAATACATAATATATCACAATTTTATATTACTGAAAAAGGAGAAGTCGGATATTATGCATCTGTTTCGTTGTATGAATTGTATGAAAAATATAGTAAAATATTTACCAAAGATAATGAGAATGGATTATATTTCTTTCAATGCTTATCAACATTGTTCTTATGCCACAAAGATAATTTTTGTCATTTAATTACTCTTCTGAACAAAGAACTATTTACTGATAATCTTGGAGAAAATTTTAAAGAAGAAATGAAATCTTTGGAAAAGATTAACCATGATCTTGAGGCAAAATATTCTTTGGCTAAAATAAAACTTCAAATAAATCCGTCGGGTTTTATATATTTAAATGATATTATGAGACATTATGAATTCTTTTCGATGAAAATAGGAAATAAAGAGCCATTGTTCACTTGTATGGATTTAGAGAAAAGAGAAGGAGTATTGCTTCCCACATTTTTGGAAAATATAAAGAATACATATCAAAGAACAAAGCGATGCGTAGATTTGCTAAAAGAGTTTATTCAAAATTTTCACAGTGGGATAGAAGGATTCGAGCGAAGCAATTATTGTTTTAAATTATATGAACCGGATGACGCTAATCCTGACGATTATAAAGAAAATCCTCGTTTATATCTCGTAAGAATAATTGATACGCATATTCGATATATTGATAACTTGAGAGGTTATATTCTTAAGACCAATATTTTAAGAAAAAAGTATCGAGAATCGAAAAGAACGGATAAAATGACAGAACGTGATTTTATGAAAATAGTTAATGACAAAATTGTAGAATATATAGAGCAATATATTTTAATGCTACAGGGCATTAAAGAAAAAAAATCTTTATTTGATTTTTTCATTGTAAACCTCCAGAATATAAAAAATACTTCAATCGTGGATGAAGATGGAACATATCATCATATTCCTATTAATAAAGACAGACTATTAATGAAAACCGAAGATAAAAATTATGGAAACAATTATAGAAATAATAAAGAATATTCCTGATAATTTAAAAAGAAACACTATAGTTTATTTCTATGATCATGTATTAAATGATTTTTGTATAATAAGATGGATTAAGTTTCGTTTGGGAATAGAACCTGAAATATACAAAAGAGCTAGAGATTTGATAAAATTACGAAAAATAAAGGATGATGTTTCAAAGATAAATTCTTTTAATTATTCTTCGTCAGAATTAAAAAAGGAATTATCTAAAATAACGGATAATAATACAAAAGAACTGCATATAACGGAGAATGAAAAATATATTGACCTTGCTTTTTATTTAAAACTTACAGAAAAATTAATCAGAAAGGAAAATCGGAGATTTATACTTACGACTGTTATATCAATACTTGCAATTATTGGCGGAATAATAGGTGCGATAATAGGTGCGACGATTGGAAAGGAAGGATTAGTGAAACTTTTTGATATTATAAAATCTTGGATAAGCAATTAGTGATGCTCTAATAAAAAGCAACTTTCCTCGCTCGACGTAGCCTCCAGACGTCTCCAGACTACGCCGTGTTAAAAGCAAGGCTCCTGTCGGCTACTGCCTTGTAAAAGGTGGCGAAAAAAAATAATCCTGTGAATCCTGCTTCAGACAGTCATTAGATTTTTTGCTATTTCCATATCCAGAGGCGTGGTCAGCTTGATATTTTCAACATTACCTTCGACCGACGAGACAGGTATCCGGATTTCTCGACTACCGAAGCGTCGTCGGTAAAATCTTTCGAATATGACTGTTCGTATGCGCGTAAAAGTATTTCCGAATTAAATAATTGCGTCTGTACTGACCTGTATTTTTCCATGCTCACCGAAACCCTTTTCTCTTCGTTTTCGAAAAACCTTATCGATTCGTTCAGGGCAATAACCGGAATAGCTGCGCCGCACTGCTCCGCCCTGTCGAAACAGCGGCTGATGGTTTCCAGCGACACATGCAAGCGCGTTTTTTTACCGAGAAAAATAATGAAAATGTTGAAGTCCGCGGTGCGTGTGTTGAAGTCCGAGAATCAATTGCTTAAGTCGGCAAATCACATGAAAGTATATGTTATTTATTTCGCATCCCTAAGTAAAGCGTCGCTTTAAAGTCATTTACCTCGTACTCCTGAAAAAATATTCCTGCTGTTTTTTCCGTTCTTCATTTGTTTTGGCGACATGGATTTTTTCGCCGGTATATGGGTCTTTTCCCGTGTAGAACATTGTCGAAGCCAAAGTCATGGGCGTGGGTGTAAAACTCTGAACCTGTTCCAGTCTGTATCCCATGCGTGACATGGTGGCAGACAGCTGTCTCATGTCGTCTTCCCTGCAGTGGGGCAATCCCGAGATAAAATAAGGTATCAGCTGCTTTTTATATCCCTTTTGCCTGTTGAGTGCGTCGAAAAACTCTTTCAGCTTTATAAAAAGTCTGAAAGACGGTTTTCTAACAGAATTTAAAACTTTGCCGGACGTATGTTCGGGAGCCACCTTAAGCCGTCCAGAAACATGATATTCCATCAGCGTTTCGAAATATTTTTTGCCGCCGCCGTCGATGAATCCTTCGGCGTTCAGAAACATGTCGTACCTTATCCCGCTGCCTATCGACACTTTTTTCACCCCCGGATGCCTGCGCACAGCCGAATACAAATCCAGCAGGGGAGCATGATCCATATTCAGGTTCCCGCATATTTTGGGAAACAGGCACGAAGCCCGTCGACAAACCGTGCAGGCGCGCTTGTTTTTACCTCCCATCCGGTACATGTTCGCCGCAGGACCGCCCAGGTCGGATATGTGACCTTTGAAATCGGGCATATTCACTACTTTATCCAGTTCGCTTAATATGGATTTATCCGATCTGCTTGCGATGAATTTTCCCTGGTGGGCGGATATTGTGCAAAAGCTGCATCCTCCGAAACATCCTCTGTGTATGCTGATTGAATGTTTAATCATCTCAAATGCGGGAACAGTTTTCCCCCTGTAGCGCGGATGCGGCAGGCGTGTGAAGGGCAGACCGTAGATCCTGTCAAGCTCCTCCGTATCCATGACGGGGCAGGGAGGATTCACGACTACGGTTTTATCGCCGCAATCCTCCAGCAGTCGTTTGGCGGCATAAGCATTGGATTCGGTTTCGATTATCCTGAAATTCTCGCCGAACTTGTCCCTGTCTTCAATGCACTGTTCGTAAGAATGCAGATATATGGAGTTTGGCGCATATTTATCCGAGATGTTGCGGGGAACCGCAAAAGCTATTTGCGGAATATCGTGAATTGCCTCCCTGTTTCCGTTCACAAGACATTCCGCAAGCGAAACGACAGGCTTTTCTCCCTGACCGTAAACGATGTAGTCGGCTCCGGAATCGATGAGTATCGAGGGTTTCAGGGCGTCGTCCCAGAAATCGTAATGGCACAGGCGGCGGAGCGAAGCCTCAATCCCTCCGGCAATAATTGGAATGTCGGGATACAGTTGCTTGAGAATCCGGGAATATACGGTTACTGCACGCTCGGGACGCGCGTTTGCCCTTCCGTCGGGAGTATAGGCGTCGTCGCTTCTTGTACGCCTGTTGGCTGTATATCTGTTTACCATGCTGTCCATTACCCCCGAATTGACGGCGAAAAAGAGTTTCGGCTGTCCAAGTTTTTTAAAATCGCGAAGGTCGTCCTGCCAGTTCGGCTGGGGGACAATCGCCACTTTCAATCCCATATTTTCCAGCACGCGGGCAATGACGGCGGTTCCAAATGCCGGATGGTCAATATATGCATCTCCCGAAAAAAATATCACATCTGCCTGATCCCAGCCCAAATGCTCCATTTCCTTTTTAGAAGTGGGAAGGTGACCGGATGGCAAACGGTTTGTGAGGGCAGGCATTATTGCAAGTTAAAAACTAAAAGTTAAAAACTGAAAATTCATTTCAGCGCTTCCGAACCGCCGACAATATCAATCAGTTCGCCGGTAATTGCGGATTGCCGCATCTTGTTGTACTGGGTGCTCAATTCCCCGAGCAGGTCGTTTGCGTTGTCGGTAGCCGCCTGCATTGCCGACGAACGGGCGCCGTATTCTGCCGCCAGCGACTCGAGAAATGTTTCGTAGAACGTGAGCTTCACAATCTGGGGCGCAAGAACGCTCACGAGAGTCTGCCTGTCCGGTTCCATTATGTAGTCGGGATACGAATCCTTATGCCCGTCCCCATTCGTCAGCGGCAGCAGTTTTTTCTCCGAAATATACTGTGTGAGAATGTTTTTGAAGCGGTTATATATCATTACAACCTCGTCGACTTCCCGGTTCAGATACATTGTGATGATTTTTTCTGCAATTTCCGAAACTCCCGCATATGTCTGGCGATCATATATTCCGGAGATATTTTCAAGCGCAATACTTTTGTCCTGCGAAAACCCGTCGCAAACCTTTTTGCCGATGGCATACAGCGTGACATTATACGATTTCGCGCTGTATTCGTCTATCATTTCGCCGGTTCTTTTTATCACGTTCGAATTGAATGCGCCACACAAGCCCGTGTTTGACGAAAACGAGACAATCAGCGCTCTTTTTGTGCCGGAATTTTCCGTCATCAGGGGAATATTCGCTTCCGTCATGGAGTTTACAAGATCGTAAAACGTTGACAGTATGCTTTTCTTATAAAACGAGAAGGAATTTAAAGCGCTCTGGGCTTTATGCAGTTTTGCGGAAGATATCATCCTGTTCACATCGGTTATTTTCAGAGTTGCCGAAACGGAATTTATTCTTCCTCTTATTTCTTTTAATGACGCCATTTTCTATTGATTTATATTATTTTAACAAAAAAATGAAATCCTCTCCGGACTTTACTTCCACGGGTTTCTGTCCGTTTCTGAAAACCCTGAGGGGCTTATCTCCTATAAGGCTGAGATTCCCGTTCTCAAGCAGCAGAATGCATGTTTCCCTTAATCCTGCGACATACATGCCGGGATTGGCTGCAATGTATTCTTCGATGCGCTGTTCTCTTGTTTCTCCCGCATGTCCCTGGGGATGAGTGTCGAGATAATGTGGATTTATCTGGAAAGGTATCAGCTTGAAGGCTTCGAAACTTTCCGGCTCGACTATGGGCATATCGTTTGTGGTACAGATGCTTGGACAGGCAATGTTCGAGCCGGCGCTCCATCCGACATAGGGCGTTCCCCTGCGGACTTTCTCCCTGACAGCGTCCACAATACCCGATTCCCGGACATGCTTCAGCAGATGAAAGGTGTTTCCTCCGCCTACGGCAATCGCCTGCGCCGCCATGACAGCCGCAACAGGATCGCTCTCCCTGTGTATCCCCCTTACTTTTATCCCGAATTCATCAAACCGCGATTGAACTTTTTCAGTATATGCATCGTACGAAAAAGTAACCGCTGCATACGGCACAAAAAGTATTTCCCCAATATTGTCCTTTTCCAGGAATGTTTGTATATGTTTTTTCGGATAATCCAGATACTCTTCGCCCGGATTTGTCGAGTTGCTTATTAATAATAGTCTCATTTACACATCAATTTACAAATAAAATTCGCCGCTAAATTAGGAAAAATTCCAGATATCGAAATTATTTGCCAGGACGGAGGGTGAAGGATGCGAAATAAATAGCGATGTCTTCGGCTCATCGTTTCAAACAATTTTCACTTGCGGCTTGCAACCACGCAGGTTTTCTTGTATTTATAAACTTTTCCGTCAGGTTCGAAGGCTTCGATATAAATAATATACGGACCTACAGGGACTTTTGCATTGTTCGCTTTACTTCCGTCCCATGTCAAACGCCCTTCTGCGCCTATAGTTGTATTGCGGCATATTTCTTTCACAAAATTTCCTCTGATATTGTATATGATTACATTTGCAATAAAATCAGGAGCAGGCATCTTGTAATCAATAAATAAGACCTCATCGTATCCATCGCCGTCGGGAGAAAATGTGCTGGACGAAAGAACAAACGGCTCGTCAACGTCCTCCGTGTGTGTATAACACGAATTTTTGTATGTAGGCGTGGCAAAACCTGCTGTCTGCGCTGCCGAGTGCCAGTTTCCCAGTTCTGCCGACGTCCGGTCAAAATCAACACGTTCCAGAGAGACGCCTTCGGGACTGGAAACAAGTATTCCGTGCATTTTTTCGGAATATGAAAACTCGTCTATAACATTATTCTCATTATCAAGCAATACAACCGTTCCGTCCTCATTCGGATAAGTTGGAAATCCCTGCATTATTACCACGTTTTCGGGATTTTTCACATAATACGACTTGAACAGTGAGGCTGAATCGCTTGTAAACACAAAATAATCATTCGGATACACATATATCGGAATTTCGGACACCCTGTGAACCTGCTGCAAATCGCCGCTTGTCCTGTTTCTACTTGCGATTGATATATCCGAAAGATCTAATATCCTGTCGCTTCTGTTGTATATTTCAACAAAATCCGAGCCGCCGGAACGCGGGTGAAACAATATTTCATTTATTACAGTGTTTTCTTTTTCAGGCTTGTACATCTGTCCAAAAAATACCGGATCTCCTCTGTATTCATTCCCATGAAGATCTTTAATATCTGGAGAAATGCTTAATTCATAGACAGTCCCGATGCTGAAACTTTTGTCAAACATCAATTCTACAACATTGGATAAATCAGGATGCCCGGATCTCGCTTCGGACGGATTTCCCATATCAACAGTAATATAATATTCAGTATTTTGCAGCATGGAAGATACTATATTTTCACTGAATAAAATGCGAACGGAATGTTCGTCTATCATTTCCGTTTTCAGGACGTATGGTTGTATATTGTCGGGATTTACTCTCGCAACGGAATTTTCCTTGCCCGGAGTTCCGCCCTTTGCGTCGCTTGAAGCTTTCCAGTTGTTCCCGTCCGAAAGATTGTCGGAATCAATTCTCTCCAAAGACCAGCCGCCTTTCGACTTGTCCACATCTCCGTATGATAAACTGTTGTATTCTGTTACAGCAATTACCGTACTGTCGGGGGAAATCAGGCTAAGCATCATTCCGGCGTCAAGAAGGCTTGGGAATGAGGTCGCGGAAAACGCATCGCCATAAGTTGAAAGGTCTGATACCGATGCAGAAGCGCAAATCACAGCATATCCGCCGAGCGCAATTTTTCCTGCTGTGATTCTCGACGATTTGCCTGAGCCGTACAGTATTCGAAAATCCGTTAAGTAAACTGTATCGCCGGCACGGTTGTAAAGTTCCAGATATTCCCTGTCGGGCAGAGAAACGGAAGGATTGGGCTTAGCCATTATCTCGCTGAATACCAGATCGCCAAAATTCACAGTTTGGTATCTGAAATAAACCGAATCGCTTACTGTAAATCCTTCACTGTCCATTGCGTTATAAACATGTAGCACGAAATCGTTACCTAAGAACGCGCCAGATAGCGTCAGTGTAACCTGTCTGCCGCTCACCGTTTTGGAA
>JAIRZR010000102.1 GCA_031267155.1 Prevotellaceae bacterium
TTGTAATTGCGCAGTTGGTCGAAACCTTCCATCGTTGGCTGCTGTACATCGGTAAATTCGCCGGCGCCGTTGCCCTTCGATTGCAGTGTGAACAGTTCGCCGCCGGAGAACTTGTCGTTACGGAAAAACTCTTTCTTCAGCTCCTTGTCGTACAGGCTTTCGATGCCGCCATCGCCGAGGACAATTTTGTAGTATTTGTTTTCGTATGCGGGAGCGGTAACGGGAATGTTTTTGGACATCGCCTGTTTACGGGCGCGCATCTAACTTTCGAAGAAGAATTTATCCCCGAACAGGGGCTTCAACTGTGTTATCCATGTTGCATCAGGGTTATACTCTGCAAAAAACGGTTTGGCGACCCAGTCGGGATTGCGTCCCTGAATGAACCGCATTACAAATACCTTTTTGTCATTGATTTTCTCGACGCCGAGTATCTGGATTTTGCCGAAATAGCAGCTCATGCTTGGACCTCTGGCAGTTCTCGCAATTCCGCTTACTTTCTGGTACGCCTTGCGGAAAATCTCCTGACACCTTTCCAGTGGAAGTTCGAAGAAATGTTTTGCTCCCGTTTCGCGTGCAATAAACATGTAGTATGGGGAACAGCCGAGTTCGACCTGTTTCTGCCACATCTTCGCCCAGATTTCGGGACTGTCGTTTATATGCTTCAATACAGGCGACTGCGTTCGTATCTGTGCTCCCGTGGAGCGGATTCTTTTAATTGCCTTTTTCACCTCGTCGGTAGACAGTTCCACATAATGATTGAAATGAGCCATCACCGACAAATGCTTTCCCGATTTCACTATTCTTTCGAACAGACGTATGATTTCATCGGCGTCCTCGTCGGTAGTATATCGGTATGGCCAGTACGACAGCGATTTGGTGCCGATGCGTATAGTCCGTATATTTTCCATTTCCGGCTTGAGAAACGGTTCGATATAGATTTTCAGCAAATCGCAGCTCATTGTCATCGGGTCTCCTCCCGTGAGAAGAATATCCGTGATTTCGGGATGCGAACGTATATATTTAAGGTATATGTCAATATCCTTTTTCATTGCAAACTTGAGATGCTCCATATCCGAAAACTGTGGCCATCTGAAACAGAATGAGCAGAATGCGAAGCATGTCTGTCCCTGTTTCGGAAACAGCAACACCGTTTCCCTGTATTTGTGCTGCATTCCGTCCAGCCTGATTCCGTCGATTTCGGGTATGTTATGGCGCTGTCCCGACGGATTCGGATTCAGTCCCAGCCGTATTTTTTCCACATATCCGGCAAGGGAGGGAAAATCCCTTTTGTCCGCCAGGGCTTTGACATTAGCGTAATGTTCGGGACGCAGCATTTCCCTCCTCGGAAAGGACAGCGTAAAAACAGGATCATTGGGGATATTATTCCAGTCAATAAGCTGTTCCACAATATAATTGTTGGTTTTGAACGGCAGTACCCTGCCTACTGTATCGATAGCCTCCAGATCATCTCTGGAGACAAGCGAAGTCTGGGGTAAACTCTTATAATTATGCAGAGTATATGACTTATAACGTAACATGATTCTATATTTTAAAATTAATTAACTGTTAACAATTATTTATTGTTCATTGTTAATTGCTCAATATATCTCTACATTCGAAATTACCGGACAGGATTTTGCATCGGTGATGTTGATCCTTAGCTTTTGAGTTTCCGTCGGAGGAATCCCTACGATGCGCTTGTATCCTACAGTTGTTCCGTTTGCCACGGATTTCCAGCCTCCATCCTGCCATACTTCAATATTGAAAGATTTGACGCGCTGACCCAGACGGATATATTCCTGAATGAGGATATAGCTCACTTTCTGCGGTTTGCCCAGATCTATTTCGAGACATGCGCTGGTAACGCTGTCATCGGTAGCCCAGTATGTTTCCCTGTCGCCGTCGTTTACATTGCCTGCCGCATAGACTTTTGACTTTCCGCGATAGCTGTCCGCCTTTACCTTTGCCTTTGCAGCCAGATTTACGGCAAATGTCCTGTCGATAAGTTTTTTCCAGTCCTTCAGAGCCTGAATATCGTTATCGTGCAGCAGTCCACGCTGGTCGGGAGGTATATTCAGCAGAAGGTTTGCCCCGCGACCGACGGATTCCATATATATGCTGAACAGTTTTTCGGGCGTTTTCACTTTGGAATCCTCGCTTTCGTGATAGAACCATCCCGGACGTATGGATACATCCACTTCGGCGGGAACCCATGACTTTCCGGATTCGTCGCCGCGGTTCAGCAGCTTTTGGGTCTGCGGTTTTCCCGGAAACAGTGTATCTATGCTGATTGTGCACCAGTTGGTCTCGCCTGCAAATCCGCGCTCGTTGCCGCACCAGCGGACGTCGGGACCCGCGTCGCTGAACATTATCGCCGCCGGAGCCAGCTCACGCACAATCGAATGGGTGTTTGCCCAGTCATAATACTTCGCATTGTCTATTTTCCGGGCTTCCACTGCTCCGCCATAAAAGCCGTCGCCGCCGTTTGCCCCGTCGAACCAGACTTCGCATATTTCACCGTAGTTGGAAAGCAGTTCACGCAGCTGGTTGCGGTAGTAGGTAACATATTCGGGACTTCCGTACTCCGCGCTGTTCCTGTCCCAGGGTGAAAGATATATCCCGAATTTCAAACCGTACTTGCGACAGGCATCGGAAACCAGTTTCACCACATCGCCACCGCCTCCCATGAAGGGACTGTTCTTGACGGAATGTTCGGTATATTTGCTTTGCCAGAGACAGAATCCGTCATGATGCTTACAGGTAAGTATCAGGGCTTTCAGTCCCGCTTCCTTAATATTTTTCGCCCACTGCTCGGCATCGAAAGCCGAGGGATTGAAGATTGCAGGCTGCTCGTCTCCATAACCCCATTCCTTTCCCGTGAAGGTGTTGGTTGTGAAATGGACAAATGCGTACTGTTCAAGTTCGTGCCACGCAAGCTGATGTTCGTTTGGCACGGGCAGTACTGCCTGTGGCGGGATTACATTCCCCGAACATGAAGAAAACAGACCGGTAATGCCGGCACAGATAAACAAAAGATAAAATTTTCCCATAATACAAATAAAATTAAAAAATTAATACATAATTTCAAGGTGCAAATTTATGAAAAAGTTTTTAAAGAACTGTAATTTATGGGAGTTAAAAACTGAAAGTTGAATAGCATTTGTCCATAGGACATTAATATCAATAGAAACTGTCCAATACGTACCCCATTCCGGAAAACGGCTTGAAAAGCCGGATTTTCATAACCGCAGATCGCGACTTGCGGTTATGAAAATAAAGCCCTTCGGGCTATCACCCCAGAGACTGTCCAAAAAATCCATCACGTTGCCATTGCGAGCGAAGCGAAGCAATCTGGAATACTGTTAATCACTGGATTGTTTCGGGCTGCACCCTTACAATGACGCTTTTCGTAAGTAGCACATTAAGATGCTTTTCTGGATTGCTTCACTGCGTTCGCAATGACGAACAACGATGGTTTGCTTCGATTTATTGATGACGCCTTTTGTTATGTTCTGAACAAACACTGCTCTATTTTTATACAATGCGCGGGTCAAAATTGTGAGGTAAAAATGTAGAGATGCTTCGTGTCTTTTGACGCCGTAGGCGTCTGATGTCGATAACCCCGGGCAAGCGAAGCGCAGCCCGGGGTAAGCTATCGCACTCCAGAACTG
>JAIRZR010000152.1 GCA_031267155.1 Prevotellaceae bacterium
AGTGCGGCGGCAAGTCCCCTGTCGGCTGTCGCCATCCACATGTGCATGACGTAATTCGGTATCACGCGGTTCAGGTTTCCCACACAGCAGAGCACATTGTGTCCCGTGTTTTTAAACGAGTATGCTCCGTCGCCGGGATGTCCGGGCAGTTCCGAGGGCATAAGTTCTTCGATGCGGTTGGGCGACTGGTAGTAGGCCATCGTCTGGAAATGCCGGTCGACCGGCGCGGGACCTGCATTGAAAAACACCCTTTCGATACGGTCGCCCCACTGGCCCTCGCCGGTGATTTCGAGCATCTGCTGGCATTTGTTTTTATCTATACTCTCTCATTATTTAGAGGAAAGAGGCTTTTTAGTCATGGCACTTCCATCCATATAATATAGTTGATTTCCGATAATATATAACCCAAAGGAGTCACTTATATCTCCATCTGCAAATTCTTCTACCTCTTTTGCAGAATTTGTTTTATTGAAGGCTTCTATTGTCGTATTTCCGCTAATTACACCCCAACCATTTCTGTAAAAAAGCCATTTAGAATTCATTGTAAAATGTGTATCACCTCGGTCAACGCTGATTTTCTTTTTGTCTGTTCCATCATGTTTAATTCTATACATATCGGCACTATAAAAACTGAAATAATAAATAAAATCATTATCTACAAGAATGCTGGTAGCCTTCAAGTTCTTAACAACAGGTTCCCACTTTGTTGAACCAAACTTTATTCTCATCACAGAGCCATCATTAAAATCATCTTTGACTATTGCATATAAAAAACCATTATATACAGTAATCCATTCTATCTTTTGACTTTCATTGCTTATTCGGCGTTTTTCCCCTGTGTCTTTATTAATCATATATAATTCATCAGAAGAATTGACAAATATCAAGTCTTCTACAAGTATCATCGTTTTAACGTAGCCTGATAAATCAGCAGAACTTGCAACCAATTTGAATCCTGTTCCGTCTGTTTTAATTTTGCAAATACCTTTGTTATCTTCATAAAAATATAATGTGTTACCATCAATATTGATACATCTAATATTGTTGCTATTTTCGTTACGATAAATTGCAATTCTATCATAGTCATCTTTGTCTATCTTGGTTTTGTACAAAATGCCATCCCATTTGGAATAGTAAACATCTTTACCATTCTGCAACATATGTCCACCATTGGTCAAATTATAAATGCCAATATTTTTTACATCATCTTTGGAGTCGCCCATCTTATTTTGATTTATCATGCTTCTCTCTGTTGCAGCCAATTCATCTAATCCCAAAAATATCTTTATCAGATTTTCATGATTTGGAATTTTATCCTCAAAGGTTATTGAAAATATGTTATCTCCTAAATCAAAAACATAATCTGTTAAAGGACGAGGTTTTTTATCCATAATTTCACCTGTACTCGTATTAATTACATATCCTTGCGAATTCGGTTGATAAGTTCCCAAATCACTGCAAATGTCTAAATAATCATATGTTATATTTTTATACAGATATTCTGGACGTTTATAAAACGATTTACCCGCAATGGTAAGTTTAGTGGCTACTGTACGACGTGCAAGACCTTGTGCAGAAGAAGCAGGGTTAAGAGAATATTTACCAACACCTTCTGTTATTTGAACGAAATATCCTTCAGGCGTTTGAAGCCGTATTTTTTTGGGACCTCCTATTACAGTCCCAAATTTTTCATTTGACGTTTCAAAATTAACAGGAATGTTAAAACTTTCTCCTGCCAATTTTCTTTCTGTCGTTTTATTCTGTGCATTACAGATAGATAAACCTAATGCCATTGTGGCAATTAAAACTAATGATAATCTTTTCATTTCTTTTTACCCTAAATGAGTGTCGGGCACAATCTCTAAATTATTTATTTTAAAATTTTTAACCATGTCGTCTGCTGCTCCGCTGTCCCACGCTTGCAGTTAACTGGTATATATACGTAATACACTTGCGCATATCCGTCCATATTGGTGATATATGCGCAATAAAGGCGCTGAACTTCCGACATCTGCGCCTTGCCTGCAAACACATTTTTGTAAGGAATACCTGCCGTAAAACCCTGATTAGATGCTATTACCATAATGATGTATATTAAAAAATATCTGCAAAGATACTGTTTTTTTTTATTATCTGAATATTTTATGGATTCGTACCAGGCCACCAGTGCGCGTCCCATGTGCGAATGTGCCCAGTTGTTGAAGGAACTCCTTTTGAAATTCAAATCATCCTGCCAGTAAATAAACGATTTCCCGCCGTTCAGCACGCCGTTGACAACCATGTCCAGCCGGTCGCTTACCTTGCGTATCAGAGCGCTGTCGTCGAGCAGGTATGCCAGCCTGACGGCGCCGTCCAGCCAGTAGGAACACTGCTCCAGAGGCCAGCCGGTTCCTGTTTTGGGGTTAGCGCCCATAGCCTCAAAGCCGACGCCTTTCCACGCCATCCCGAAGGTGGGGCTCCATTCGTCCAGATGACCGGTGATGCCGGCGGCGGCCTCGCCTGCCCAGTCTTTTATCCAGCCCTGCGGCTGAACGGCGCCCGCCGGAAGCGGAATGAAAACGGGTTTGACCCGTATGGAAGTATCGGAAAGGATGAAATCCCGCCGTTCAAGCATGACCCTGTCCCGCAGGTCAGGCGCATTATCCGGATCGCACGCCAAAGCTGCAATCAGAAAAAAGAATGGTAATAAAATATTTTTCATATTCAAACTGTAATTTATTATTAATGGTATATATTAAAATTTTCCCTGTGATTTATTCAAACTGTTTATTTCGAAGACTGCAAGTTCGCGGGAGACTTTTGTTGTCTGCAAAAGTCCCCCGCAGTCATCGCGGGAGACTTTTGTAGTCTGCAAAAGTTCCCCGCAGTCTCTGCGGGAGACTTTTGCGGTCTGCAAAAGTTCCCCGCAGTCTCCGCGGGAGACTTTTGCGGTCTGCAAAAGTCTCCTGCAGTCTCTGCGGGAGACTGTCAGCAGAAAAATACACACTGCTTTTTCTTCCCGACGCTGTCGGCAGAAAAAAGAATCGCGCCGGAGGAAGCGAACTCGAGGACGGGAAACGCTTCCTGCCTGCTTTCGGTGAACTTGCGCTGTTCCTGTGGTCGTTATCATTGATTATTTGCCGATTTTAAAAAACGAACCTTTCTCCATTTTACATTCCCTGCGCGGCGTCTGCACCAGTTTTACGGTTTTGCCGAGCACGTCGCCTTCGACC
>JAIRZR010000153.1 GCA_031267155.1 Prevotellaceae bacterium
GAGGCGAACAATATAAGTGTATTGCCTTGAATTTCACCCGTCCCTTCCTGCGCGAGTTTTACCATAAAACTTTAGACAAAAGCAGGCTTCCAGGCGATGCCCGGCGTCATCAGTTCAGCTTGCACAAGCTACCCTCCGACCGTCCCGACATCGTCAGCCTTTTCGAGTCAATGACGCCCTACTTCGATTCGCCGGTGAAGCCTACCGACGAACTGATAAAGCTCAAAATGACCGAAGGCGTCTATTGCCTGCTCAATACGGACAGAAATTTCTATTCCGCTCTGTTCGACTTCTCCGAGCCATGGAAAATAGACATTCTCGACTATCTCAACGAAAACTATATGTACGATCTTTCAGCGGAAGACATGGCAAACTTTACCGGCAGAAGTCTTGCAGCTTTCAAGCGCGATTTCAAGAAGATAAGTAATCTGTCTCCCCGAAAATGGCTGATACAAAAGCGTCTCGAAGTCGCTCAATTGAAAATCAAAAATGAGAACAGGAAGGTCTCGGAAGTCTGTTTTGAAGTCGGATTTAAAAACCTGTCGCATTTTTCCAAGGTTTACAGGAAAGCCTTCGGCACAGTGCCGACGAAGTAAAGGGAACAGTTCATCTCATTGAGGCAAATTTTATCCTCCGTACTCAAAATTTCAGGGTACGGAGGATGTTTTTTAGGGTAATTAACGCTACTCAACTTTTAGTCTTATTTCACATCCCTAAACGTGCCATATCCTGATACAGATACACAGACAAAACGTGTAAAAGATATGCCAAAAAGTAAGGGTAATTTAACCCCGAAACAAATATTTTCCTGCGGTATTAAAAGAATTACTATATTTGCGACCTTAAAAATTAACATACATAGTTTGATGAAAGGGAAAGAAGAAATAGTAGTTGCAGGAGCGCGCGTACATAATTTAAAGAACATAAGTGTCGCCATTCCAAGAAATAAGCTCACCGTAATAACAGGATTGAGCGGAAGCGGAAAATCCTCGCTGGCATTCGACACAATATATGCCGAAGGACAGAGACGGTATCTCGAAACAATGTCGGCCTACGCCAGACAGTTCATGGGCGTCCCCGAACGTCCCGATGTGGAATACATAACGGGGCTGAGTCCCGTCATATCCATAGAACAGAAAACAACGAACAGGAACCCGCGTTCCACCGTAGGGACAATCACCGAAATATACGATTTCCTCCGCCTGCTGTATGCGCGCGCGGGCATTGCGTATTCGTATATCACGGGCGAACAGATGGTGAAATACAGCGACAGTCAGATTGTCGAACTGATTGTCGAAAAGTTCGAAGGCAGGAAAACCGCGATACTTGCGCCCATAATCAGGGGAAGAAAAGGCCACTACAAGGATCTTTTCGAACAGTGGGCAAAAAGAGGCTTCACGCAGGCAAGAGTAGACAATGAACTCCTGGAAATCAGGGAGGGAATGAAACTTGACAGGTACAAAAATCACTTTATCGAGATACTTGTCGACAGGCTGATTCCCTCGAGAAAGGACGAAAACCGGCTGAAAGAATCCATCGCCGTATCCATGAAACACGGCAAGGGCGTAAGCATGATTCATGACATGGAAAGCGGGGAAATACGCTATTACAGCCGGATGCTGATGTGCCCGACAACGGGAATTTCGTATGTCGAGCCTGCGCCGCACAACTTTTCGTTCAATTCCCCGCAGGGAGCCTGTTCGCGCTGCAACGGTCTGGGGATCGTTCCCGAAGTGGATATAAACAAAATCATTCCCGATCCCGAAACAAGCATAAGGAAAGGCGGAATCGTTCCGCTTGGAACATACAGGGACAATATAATTTTCGCAAAGCTGGCGGCCATTGCACGCAAGTACGATTTCAGTCTCGAAGACAAAATCATGGATATCCCGGAAGAAGCAATGAGCGTCATCCTTTACGGTACGGAAGAACCGCTGAAAATCGAAAGCGCCGCCGGAGTCATGTCCTCATACATGCTTAATTTCGAGGGACTGCTGAACATATTCTACGACCCGGTCTCGGCGGAAAGGGAAGAATCGGATACGGCAAAAACGGAACGGTACATAAAGTATGTGAAATGCCCCGAATGTGAAGGCTCGCGACTGAAAAAGGAAGCGCTTTATTTCCGCATCGCAGATAAAAACATCGCCGAAGTTTCGGCAATGGACATAGACGAACTGCACGCTTTTTTCTCGGATATAGACGGGCGCCTGACAGGAAAACAGAAAATAATCGCCGGGGAAATACTGAAGGAAATATGCACAAGGCTGGAATTTCTGAAGGATGTGGGGCTGAACTACCTGTCGCTGGACAGGGCTACGCGCACGCTCTCGGGCGGAGAAAGTCAGAGAATACGGCTGGCAACGCAGATCGGATCCAGGCTGGTGAACGTGCTGTATATACTTGACGAGCCAAGCATCGGGCTGCACCAGAGGGACAACATGAAGCTGATATCTTCGCTGAAACAGCTCCGGGACGCCGAAAACTCGGTGATCGTGGTCGAACACGACGAGGAAATGATACGCTCCGCCGACCATCTTGTCGATATAGGCCCGCTTGCCGGAGAGCATGGAGGCGAAGTGATAGAGGAAGGGCCTCCCGCCGAAGTGCTCAGGGGCAACTCGCTGACCGCCCAGTATCTCGACCGCAGAAAACGGATAGAAATACCGGAAAAGCGGAGGAAAGGCTCGGGAAAATCCATTGTGCTCAGGGGCGCGTGCGGAAACAATCTCAAAAACGTGAGCGTGGAGTTCCCTCTGGGCAGGCTTATCTGTGTTACAGGAGTTTCGGGAAGCGGAAAATCCTCGCTGATAAATGAAACCCTGCATCCGATACTCAGCAGGCATTTCTACCGCAGCCTCAGGGAACCGCTGCCCTACGAATCCATATCGGGCATGGAGTTTATAGACAAGGTTGTGGAAGTCGACCAGTCCCCCATCGGACGCACGCCGCGCTCGAATCCTGCAACATACACCGGCGTTTTCGCGCATATCCGCAACCTGTACGAAGCAACGTCCGAAGCAAAAATCAGGGGATACAGGTCGGGACGGTTTTCCTTCAACGTAAAGGGCGGAAGATGCGAGGAATGCAAGGGCGCGGGAGTGCAGATTATCGAGATGAACTTTCTTCCCGACGTTCACGTTACCTGCAAAAACTGCGGGGGCAAACGCTATAACAGGGAAACTCTGGAAGTCAAATACAAGGGCAGGAACATCAACGAAGTCCTCGACATGACGATTGAGGAATCCTGCGGGTTTTTCGAAAACATCCCCTCGATATACCGGCACATCAAAACCCTGTCCGACGTGGGTCTGGGCTATGTAAAGCTCGGACAGCCCAGCACTACGCTCTCCGGCGGCGAAAGCCAGCGCGTGAAGCTCGCCTCGGAACTGTCGAAACGCGACACCGGCAAAACATTCTACATCCTCGACGAGCCTACCACAGGCCTGCATTTCGAGGACGTCAGGGTTCTGCTTGCCGTTCTGAACAGTCTGGTCGACAGGGGAAACACGGTGCTGGTAATAGAACACAATCTCGACGTGATTAAAACGGCAGACTGCATCATCGACCTCGGTCCCGAAGGCGGAAACGGCGGCGGCGAAGTGCTCTGCACGGGTACGCCGGAAGAGATAGTCGCGGGAATGAAGGGCTATACGGCAGAATATCTTGAAAAAACAATTAAAAGGTAAAGATTACGGACACTTCGGGCACAGGGGGTAACAGCATTTCTTTCAGGAATCTCCGGATAGGATACGGCTCGGGAAAAAACTGCAGATTCCCGATAATATCGTCTTCCGTAAACGACAGCGGGCTTATTGTGCTTGCCGGAAGAAACGGAATAGGCAAGAGTACCCTGCTGCGCACGCTGGCGGGCCTGCTGCCGCCCGTTTCGGGTGAACTGAAACTGATGGGCAGGGACATGTCGCAGTATTCCCAAAAGGAAAAGTCCTCGCTGATCAGTTTTGTCTCGACCGAAAAACCCGATGTCGCCAACATGACGGCGTTCAATCTTGTGTCCCTTGGCAGATATTCATACACAAACTGGCTCGGCTCGCTGAGCGCCGACGACGAGTCGATTGTCGCGGATTCGATGAAAATGGCGGGCATTGCGCATCTGGCAAACGAGAGTATCAGGGAAATCAGCGACGGCGAACTGCAGCGGGTAATGATTGCCCGGACTCTTGCCCAAAACACGCCCGTCATTATTCTCGACGAGCCTGTCGCATTCCTCGATCTCCCAAACAAGTTCGAAATACTGCTGCTGCTCAGGAAGCTGGCCTGGAACGAAAGGAAAACCGTGATTCTCTCCGCCCACGACCTGGATATTGCCATGCGCCTGGCGGATACGCTGTGGATAATGACGGCGGAAAATCTGGAACAGGGCGCTCCCGAAGACTTTGCCCTCAGACACGGGTTCGAAGCGATATTTAAGGATTCGGGAATATGTTTCGACTACGGGACGGGAACCGTTGACGCCGGAATAAGTCCGTCGGGCGAAATATCCCTCCTCTGCGAAGATCCAAATACCGGATTTTGGCTGAACAGGGCTTTCAGACGCCTCGGACTCAGGGTATCGGCAGACGCGGAAATATCCGTCGAAGTCAGAAACAGCAGGTTTATCTGTAAAAAGGGAAACACGGAAAAGGATTTCGCTTCGATACACGAACTTTGCCGGGAAATCGGGAACAGGGTGAAAATGTGACAGCCCATATATCCTCGCCTGCCGTCCGGCAATATCAATTACGGATTATACATACCACGGCCACAATTCTCAAAATATCAATGATATCCATCGCCTGTTATGAATACGGACATGCAGTCGAAGGCTGCATGAAACAGGAATTTCCTTTTTATACATCTGATTTTGAAAAGTTGTTAATACATGGAATGACTGCCCGTTTGGAACAGATCTGCCTTATGCCGGGTAAGAATACAATTCCAATATATGACAAGCCTATTACAGAGTTTAAGCAGTTAGTCGAACAGAGTAAAAAGGATTTCAACCGTCTGTTTTTTGATACGAAACAGGGACGGTACAAAGACGGCGCCGATACCGGTCACAGTTCATTACATGCCAATATGTTCCCGATGGCATTCGGACTTGTTCTCGGGAAAAAGCCCGGGGGAGTGCTGGATTACATGCATTCCCGCGGAATGGCGTGCAGCATCAGCGGAGCGCTGATCTTAATGGAAGCACTCTATAACAGCAACCTCCGAACGCAGCTGGTACAACACCATCCGCATCGGCGCAACGCTTACCCTCGAAGCCTGGGACAACAGCTACAAACCCAATCTGGACTGGAATCAGTCGGTCGGCTCGTCGCCCGCAAGCATTATTCCGCGCAAACTGATGGGCGTCGAGTCCCTGGAAGCCGGTTTCCGAAAGATCCACATCAAACCGCAACCTGCCATGCTTCGTCATGCCGCGATAAAAATACCTTCGATTTGCGGAGATATTTATGTATCGTTTGATAACCGTCCCGGAGAAGAATACGTTCTCGAAGTGGAAATACCGGCCAATTCAACCGCCGAAGTCTGGCTGCCACGGTTCTCGAAAAATACAGCCTCACGATAGATTAGGTCTCGCAAAAAGGAACGGTAAACGGCGATTTTGTGGTAGTTGAAACCGGCTCGGGAAAACACCGGTTTGTTATCAGAAATTAATAATTAGCAATTTCAGACATGAGAAAAATATCTGCGTGACAATAAAAAGCCGCTTCCGGCAAACTGTTGAACGGTAAAGCGTATTTCAGCCCGCGCGTGGTATAAACAATCCGAAGGATTGAATATGGTTACCAATGAAGCGAAGCGATTGGCCTTACCAACATTCTCCCCCGTATCTTTCCGCCATAAAAACAGGAATTGATTTTTGGGCAGACTTTGCATGATATAAAACGATAATTCGCTATTGAATCCCGTTTGTTCTTTTACACATTTATATTACCTTTGCGCCCTTGAATTAATGAATTTTATGTATAAAAAGATAATTATACTGTTTTTCTGGATTGTAGGTATAAATTCACTTACAGCACAATTGAGCCCCGGAAACAATGCTCTCAAACAAAATATCAGCCCTCCGCCGCTGCCTTCCGAAGCGACTTTTTGCGGCGAAAAAGTGCCTCTCGAATACTTTGATGTCCGAGAATCTTTAAGCAGGGAATTGAACAGTTTGAGTTACTGGCATTCATCAATGATATATACCATTCAGTTAACGGGCAGATATATGGGAACAATCGAAAATCTGCTGAAACAATACGGCCTTCCCGACGATTTGAAATATTTATGCATTACTGAAAGCAATCTGCAAAATGTAGTGTCTCCCGCCAAAGCTGCCGGTTTCTGGCAATTTTTACCGGGAACAGCAAAAGAGTTTGGATTGCAGATAACTCCGGAAATAGATGAACGCTATAATCTTGAAAAAGCGACAAAAGCCGCCTGCGAATATATGAAAATGGCATATAGCAAATTCGGAAACTGGACGCTGGCAGCTGCCTCGTATAATGTAGGCATGGCGCATGTAGCAAATCAGACAGCGATACAGAAACAAAAAAGTTACTACGATTTGCATCTCAATCAGGAAACGACACGGTACGTATATCGGGCCGTTGCATACAAAACAATAATGAACGCTCCGGCAAAGTACGGATTCTGTATTTCGCAGAAAGATAAATTTGAACCCCTTTTATATAAGGAAATTGATGTTGCAGGGCCGACCGACTGGATTGCTTTTGCCGAGAAAAACGGCACGAATTATAAAGTTCTGAAAATTTTCAATCCCTGGATAATCAGTCCAAAATTATCATCCGTCAAGTCGTACAGGGTAAAAATTCCGGTTAAAAGAACATATTAATTGATATTGTTAAACACTTAATATCCAGTCGACATGTTCTTTTTAACATTTTTTTTTTGCGTTTTTCTGCATTTTTTTTTGCCAGTTAAAAAAACTTGCTTACCTTTGCACCGCTTTTTCAAGCAAACAATGGGGCCTATAGCTCAGCTGGTTCAGAGCATCTGCCTTACAAGCAGAGGGTCATAGGTTCGAATCCTATTGGGCCCACAAAAAAAATATAAGGTTGTCTTAAAAGTGACAGCCTTTTATTTTATATCCCAAAAATCCGATTCGCACTTTTATCATGAAATTTTACTCATAAAATTCGACATAGATCAGTGCCATTTTGTCATGACCGGGCAGATTTTTCTTATAATCGAAAGTAAAATGTATAATGCTATCGTAATACTTATTCCTTTCAGACGCCAGACGGATATGAACACAGTTGCACATAATATCAGCAGCAGCTGGAAACTGTATTTCCCTATAAAATCAGGACTTTTCTTTATTTTCAGCGAAAACATTGGCAAGTCGCATACCAGCAGAAAACAAAACGCCGGAATAAATGCCAGCAGGAGATAAAATCCTGTAACAGTAAACATGTCGAAATAAGTTAATCCACAGAAAAACAGTGTACATGCCGGAGTGGGAAGCCCGATAAACTCGGAGGTTTGACGCTCGTCGATGTTGAATTTAGCCAGCCGCAATGCCGAAAACACAGCGATGAAAAAGGCTAAAAATGGTGTAAATGCCGGCAGTTCAATCGGGACATGTATTTGTGAAACCGACAGAATCTCAAATATAATCGTCGAGGGAGCGACTCCGAAACTCACCATATCCGCCAGAGAATCAAGTTGAAGTCCTATTGAAGACTGTGCATTAAACAAACGGGCGACAAAACCGTCAAGGAAATCAAATATCGCAGCAATAAAAATGAAATATGTCGCAAGCCTGACATCTCCGGAGAGAGCCAAAACGATGGCAATACATCCGCAGAAAAGGTTTCCAGAAGTCAAAATATTCGGGATACTGTTTATTATCTTTCGCATTATGTTTTTAATCTTCAACTTTCGAGCAATTTCATGCAGTTATACAGTCTTACGATTTCCTCAAGAGAAATGAACGGTTTGGAATTTTCCTTTATTGAATAGATGAAATCCTGCAGTTCAAACTGTTCCAGATCGCCTACTTCGGGCAGTCCGGCAAGTCCCTTTATCAGATTGCCTGTTATAGCTTTTGCAGGACGGAGCGAGTGCCATTCTCTTTTTCTCAAATCAATGTACGCCAGATTGCGTTCTGCAATGATTCTGAGGTCGTGTTTCTCGAAAAAGCCTACAGGTATGCCGGTTATGCTTGAGGTCGCCTTTGTCACAAACTCAAGATTAACTATCTGCATTTCCGTACGTTTTGAAATCAGAGGGTAAAATGACCGGCTTGCTCTAATAACGTCCTCTCCGACAAGCATTATGGACGACATTATCTCCGGAATAATATCCACTTCCTGACGCTGCTGCAAATACAAATACTCTCTGTTGAAAAAGATGTTTCTTATCATGGGATACTCATCTGCAATATCTTCTATCCCCCAGAAATATATTTTTGGGAACGAAACCTGAGCCATGATTTTCGCCTCAACCGCCAAATCGGACATATATTTTACTTCGGCGTTCATCAATACGTCATAATCTTCTATAAAGATATGTTTCAATACTTTAATCGAATCGGATATAACTTTCCTGCGTATCTTGCCCAAAAATATTACTGCATCGGATTCCGCATATAAATCTTCCATTGAAGAAAATTCCCTGTCGGAATAGTTTTCCGGCTTATCGCCCGGAAACCATGCGCCCGAAAATGTAACATATTCATTATGACGCTCTAAAACTTTCCTGTATGCTTCGAAATTATCCGAATTACCTACAAATGCTATTTTTATTAATTCCATAATATTATTTTAGATTTCCCCGCAAACTTATATAAAATATATTAAATGCAAATAATTTTATATAATTCGCTGATCATAACGTATATTTCTGCCAGCGCCGCGATTCGGATGTATTCCAAATTAGCATGTCTGGAAAGGCATATTTATTCATTTTTTACCCCTTAACTTCTTTGGTGTGATATACTGATTTTGACGGGCGGGAGTTTTGTCGATGGAAGAACCTATGAACGAAGCCTGACTGCCTGCGTGTTTTGTTTTCGGCATAACATCTTCCTCTGTACCAAATATTTTGTTTATTGTGGCATGTAAGAGCAACTCTTCTGTATCGCCGAGCTGCCTGATTATATCGGTATCGTGTTCATATATTTCCCTGTCGGGAGCGAAACCTTCTCCATATTCCGAAAAGTTATTTGCATTTGATATCTTTAACACAATAGGCTGCATTCCCCATTTGTTATTCTTCTGTTTAACAGGATCTTCTTCGTATATTGTGATTGAACCTACGTTTTTACCATAAGTGGTTTCTCCGGTTAACACTACATTCATATAAGGCCTTAATCCATTAATAAGCAACTCGCTGGCGGAAGCCGACCGTCTTGAAACTATGCAGTATAATGTAGAAAGTCCGGAGAGACTGTTGATCGGAATGCTTTCTATTACCTGTCCCGAACCGTTATATCTTTCTATATTCTTAATGAATTTTGTTTTATTGTAATCTTCTCCATATATTCTTTTCAATTCATTGCTCACAAGCTGATTGTATTCCTCCATATAAAATATTTTATCTTCGGACTGTCCGGAGATCATACTGGCAAGGGCTTCTGTAGTAATGACAGCGCCGCCGCTGTTATAACGCAAATCTACAATCAGTTCGTCAATCTGTTCCGATTTAAATCTGTAAAAGAGATCGTTCAGCTCTTTTTCGTATGAAACACTTCCGTCTCCCCTGTCGCGGGCAAAAAAATTGTACACAAAATAAGCGATTTTTTTGTTCTGTATATTATATATGGTATCCAGTAAAATCGGATTTTCGGGATAATTCTCTATGATGTCAAGTGTTACATTTTTTACGCCGGTAATGGTATTTCCCGAAATTTCAGAGATGCCGAGGGTATGATATTTCGAGGTCTGTTGCGTCAGCGACGAATAGTTTTCAATAGTTATCTGTTCGCCATTAATTTTATGGAAAAAACTTCCACGCTTCAATCCCGCAGCTTCGGCGGGAGTGCCGGGTTTGATATATGTGATGTAAGCTATTACTTCCGAACTGCTTTGCGACATTCGCAGAAGATTATAGTCATACCCTGCTTCGGTACTGACTCCTGACAGGGAATTGAGCAGTTCCAGAAAATTCTCCTGTATCCACGAAAATCTGTCAACGGGACGGTACAGTATGGATTCGAAATAGTCGGGAGGAGACAGGGTTTTATCCGTTCTACTCGGAAGATATGCCTCCCACAAATAATAAATTTGCATATTTTCCAATATCCATTCATTCACTTCCTCATTCGGATTATCCATGTTGCCAATTGCAGATTTATCCCTGTTACAGGATGCCAGTATGACAGTCAATAATATCGCCACTGCTAATGATAAAATTCTATTCTGCTCTGTCTTTGAATTAATTATAACTTCTTTCATGTCCATATAAGTTTATTTTTTACGGCACAAATTTAAGTATTTTTTTTAATAACAACTGTGAAAAAAACTGTCAGATAATTCTTTTTATTTCGTTAGCGTTTTTCATCAATTTCTTTAATTCCTCGGAATCTCTTTTTTCGAGACTGAGTTTGAATTTTTCCAGCTGCCGGATATAGTTATTAAGAGCAAAGAGAATACTGTCTGCATTTTGGACGAAAATCGGGGCCCAGGTTTCGGGAGAACTTTTCGCCAGACGGACTGTCGAGCTGAAACCGCTACCCGCCATGGTAAAAATACTTTTTTCGTCCTTTTCGATGTTAAGAACAGTGGTTCCCAGAGCAAAGGAACTTATATGCGATATGTGCGACACAAAGGCGATATGCCTGTCGTGAATGTCCGAGGACATATACGAAATATCCATGCCAATGCTTTGATACATTTGACAGACGGTGTTCAATGCATAGGCGGAACTCCGTTCCCGGTCGCAAATAATTGTTTTTTTACCCTCGAAAAGATTATCGACAGCCGCCTTCGGACCCGAAAATTCCGTTCCGGCAATAGGATGCGAGGCAACATACTGTGAGCGCCGGGGATGATTTTCGCTTTCCGAACATATTCCCTTTTTTGTAGATCCCATGTCCACGACTACTGTTTTACCGTTTCCGTGACAATCCAGGATATCCAGCGCCTGTATAAGTGTTTTTCCTATTACATTGACGGGAATACTGATAATCACCATATCCGATTTGCAAACAGCGTCTTCGAAAGGTAAAACCTCATCGACTAAACCGAGCCACATTGCATCGCTGCGATGGATTTCGTCATTATCTACGCCTATGAAATTTGTCCCGAATCCATTTTTTCTTAAAGACAGCGCGAGTGACCCGCCGATCAATCCGATTCCTACAACAGTAATTGTCATATTATTATCTTTTTTTACTGTATATGGAACTTCTTCTATACATGGCGCAATCGGGTTCCTTATAGAATATTCTGTTGAAATGCCATGAAAGGAACAGTTCGTGAGTTCCCATTTTGGAAATCGTAGCCAAATCGCCTGTACCGTAGTCGAATGAATATCCCAGTCTGATTTTTGAAGTCAGGTTGACGCCTGCAAGTACAGCGAATTGCTTATTCAGTCTGTACATCCCGCCCAGCCAGAACCTGTCATTATATTCACGTCCGCTTACACTTTTTAAAAAGTAAATAATGAGGCCTCCTTCTATTCTGTGAATATTATCCCTGTACATATACGAAACAGCCGGTTCCAGACTTATTCCGCTCAACGTATTAAATCGGGACGAAGCATAAGTCCAAATGTTTGTGCTGTGGGCAGGGAAAAACGAATTAACCGGTTCATATTTCAGCAAATGACGGACTGCAGCTCCTATTTTTAAGGGGCCCTTAAATTCTACCCCGAAATCAAAATCGGGATTATATTCGTTGATTCTCGAATAGCTCATGGCAGGATCGTTGCTTTGATCAAGCATATTGGGAGAAATGTGGCTGTTTCTGTTGCGCAGATATCCGGACAGTCCCAGCGCCACAGAGGTGTTTTCGTTTATGAAAATGTAGTATGCATACGATAATTTTGCCGACCATGAATTGATGTAGCCAATTTTATCGGTATATACCGTCAGTCCGAAAGCCGAATGTACCGGATCGGCATATGTGTCGACGGTCAGGGCATTGGTAATCGGCGCTCCGTCAATGCCTACCCACTGCGCTCTGCTGTGAAAAAATACTCCCGTAGAAAAACTGTTCCCCGTCGCCCCCGGATTGTAAACGGATTCGTTAAACCAGCGCTGTGACAGGTCAAAATCACTCTGGGATTCAGCCGTCCCGTATACACAAATAACAGCCAGCAATATCAAATATCTAAATTTCATCGTCATTCAAATTATGGTGCAAATATAAATCTTTATTTTAAAATACTTGTGATGATTTCTGTCAACCGGAGAAAAATATTTATTAAGCTCTTGTTTATAACAAGTTATATTGTCTATAACGAACTTTGTTGCCGGAAATAAATATTTTGAGAAAAGATTAAAAAATGGCAACACGACGGGATTTTTTGAAAAAGAGCGGACTGGGAATAGTTGCATTGACGGTACTTTTGCAAAGCAAATTTGATTTTGAGAAAAGAAATATCGGAAATATAATAAATTGATATAATTTTGCAAAAATATTTAGTAGAACATGAATATGTCATATTTTAGAAAACTTGTTGTTATACTTGCCTTTACAAATTTTGCCGGCGGTATTTTCGCTCAATCGAAGGACTTTGACCTGTCCAAAAGCCTTGAAATTTTCTTTACAGCCCTGCGGGAGCTTCAAAACAACTATATCGACAGCCTTTCGACAGACCAGCTGGTAACTTATGCACTTGAAGGGATAACCTCCCATCTTGATCCATATACCAAATATGTTCCGGCAGAGCAGCAAACCGAATTTGATTTCCAGACCACCGGAAAATATGCCGGAATCGGGTCGCTGATCCAGAAAGACAGCGCCTGCATTATTATAGCAGGTCAGTATAAAAATCTCCCGGCAGACAGGGCGGGTTTGCATGCCGGAGACAGGATAATGGAAATCGACGGTCAATCCACTAAGGACATGAGCGTAGAGAAGGCGAGCAACATGCTGAAAGGCGAGGCAAACACTGTGCTCAATCTGAGCGTGCGCAAACTGCGTACCGGCGAACTGCTGAACCTGACCATCACACGGGAAAACATACGCATGCCAAGCGTTCCATACTCAAAGATATATGAGAACGGCGCCGGATATATAAATTTCCCTTCGTTTACCTCGGGAAGCAGCAGCGATATCCGTAAAACGCTGACAGAGTTCAGAGCCACAGGCAGGCTGAAATCCCTTATACTCGATTTGAGGGGAAACAGGGGCGGTCAGCTGCTTGAAGCGGTAGAGATTCTCAATTTATTTTTGCCGAAAGGATTGGCGGTTGTGACGTCTTCGGGAAAGAAAAAGGATACCGAAGAAAAATACCTCACAAGAGAAAATCCCCTTGAACCCGATTTGCCTCTGGTTGTTCTGGTTGACAACGGCTCGGCGTCTGCCTCCGAAATTGTTTCGGGAGCGATTCAGGACATGGACAGGGGCGTGATTGTAGGCACGAACACTTTCGGGAAAGGTTACGTACAAAGCGTCCGTCCAATAGGATACGAGGCTCAGCTGACATATACCATAGCAAAATACTATATCCCGAGCGGGCGCTGTGTTCAGGCTCACAATTTTGCGACCTTCAGCAGCGACGGTTCGGTATCATTCATCCCCGATTCCCTGAAAAAGGAATTTAAGACGAAAAACGGCAGAAAAGTATTTGACGGAGGAGGAGTTACACCCGACGTTACGGTCGAAGGAGAGGAATATTCGCCAATGGCAATCAGTTTAATGCGGAAAAATTTGATATTCAAGTATTCTGTCGAGTATTTCAGGAAAAACCTTACGCTGGATACTCCCGACAAGTTTGCGCTTACCGAAAAGGATTATCAGGACTTTATCAATTATCTGTCCGACAAGGAATACGACTATCAAACCGCATCGGAAATGACCATGAGGCGACTGATTAATGCGGCAAAACAGGAAAAATACTATGACAATGCAAAAGACGTCATGGACAGCCTGATGACGCTGTTGAAGCACGATAAGTCCAAAGATCTCAAAATAAATCAGGAAGAGCTGAGCGCTATTTTAATGGAAGAAATATCGGAAAGATACTATTACGAAGAAGGACGGCTGGAAGCATTACTGAGAAGAGACAAACAGTTTGACGAGGCATGCAATATCCTGAATAACGCCGAAAAATATAATGATATACTGAAGAACTCGACAATACAAAAACAGGCAGAATGACAATTATATAACTTAAAATTCGGATAACATTATTTTCCACTGACTGTTCAATGGTAAAGGTATTTTTTCCAATACTTGTTTCGTATCCGTCAACAATTATTTTCAGAATTTCAGCCGCGTGGTGCAGACCAAAAGCTTTGTCGATAAAGACCTTTACGGCAAACCCGGTATGATTTATCTTCACGAAGGCGGGGTTCAGGCTATGGCCACCGACCTGAAAGCAATGCTTTCCGATGATTTCACGAAAAACCTGAATAAAAAACTGTATGAAGAAAATGCCGTTCAAACACGCCACGGTTATTGTCAGTCCACCGAACAGGACTGGCGGGAAATGAACGAAACAATGAAGGAACTCCCAATAAGATTCTATATCTGGTATGCGAAATAAACAAGATATAACAGATTATAAAAAAACTCTGGATTGCTTCGTTCCTCGCAATGACGGATAACCGTCTGATATTACGCCTATTGCATAGCACACGGTTACCCGTCATTGCGAATATTCGTTTCGTACCTAAACTGCAAGCGAAATGACGCTTAATCAGGATGTAACAGGCGGATTACGACTAAAAGTTGAATAGCGTTAATTAATTGTCCGTAGGACATCCATATCAATAGAAAACCGTTTATTTCCCGTCACAAGCCTTTTAAGGCTTGCACGTGATAGCAGGTGGTGAAATTGTTTACCGCACTCTCATCTGAATTACAAAATGTCCCG
>JAIRZR010000080.1 GCA_031267155.1 Prevotellaceae bacterium
ATGTTGGCGCTTTCGGCTTTTGCCGTGCAGGCGCAGAAGTTTGGTTATATAGACTCGGATTATATCCTGAAAAAAATACCGGCATATAACACAGCGCAGGGACAGCTGGATAAGCTGTCGAAGCAGTATCAGACGGAAGTTGAAGCGAGATATAAGGTTGTTCAGGAGCTTTATAACAAATATCAGTCGGAAAAAGTGCTTTTGACCGAAGATATGAGACAGAAACGTGAAAACGAGATTATAGCAAAGGAAAAGGAAGTTAAGGAATTTCAGTCGTCTCATTTTTCACCGGAAGGAACTTTGGCAAAGAAAAGGGAAGAATTGCTCAAGCCGATTCAGGACAAAGTTTACGATGCAGTCAAGGATATAGCGAATGAAGGCGGTTATGCGATAATATTCGACATCGCAAACAACCCCGGAGTGATCTATAATAACCCAAGATATGACTTGAGTGACAAGGTTTTGGAAAAAATGGGATTTAAATGATTGCAAATTCAATAATATGTATTACATTTGCGCTTTAAAATTGAAAAAAAATATATAATTAAAGATTTATGAGAAAAGTATTATTCTTTATATGTGTAGCAACAGCCTGCGTTTCGTTTCAGGCAAATGCTCAAACACTTAAGTTCGGTCATGTAAACAGCGGCGAAATATGGACGGTCATGCCGGAGTTGGATTCTGTCAGAGTTAAAATGGAAAAGACAGAAAAAGATTTACAGGCAATTCTTGAAGAAGGAAGAGCCGAAGCTGAAAAAAAATATGCTGAATTTGAGGCGAATCAGGACAAATGGTCAAGCGTTGTAAAGGAATCCAAACAGGCTGAGATCATAGAATTGCAGAGACGTTTGCAGGTTCAGCAGCAAAACGCCCAGACAAGATTGCAGCAGGAACAGCAGAAACTTCTTGAACCGATACAGAAGAAGTTCAAGGATGCTGTGGACAAAGTTGCGAAAGCAAACAACTTTACCTACATATTCGATATTAGCGCCGGAAATCCACTGTATTTCAACGAGACTCAAAGCACTGATATTGGAGCGCTGGTAAAAAAGGAATTAGGCATTAAATAATGTGTTCATAATTGAAATGGTTGGGCTATTCTCTTCGTAGAATAGCCTTTTTTTGAAATGAATTTTATGTCCCTGAGAGGATTCATATTGGGAGCAGGAGCATTTCTGTCGGTGAAGCGGGCAAAGAGCCTGCATGTTTCGCTTGTGGCAGTCCTGTCAATATGTCTTGTCTCATGCATTTCGTGCAAAAACAATACCGAATCCCGTACCCCGAAAAAGAATGTCGAGGAAAAAAAACTGTTCGCGCTTACAAGTCCCCTTAACGGTACAAGCCTGAAATCGGGAAAAGATATTATCTCCCTGAACGTCAAAAGTCTTGTCGATTCCGTGAAAATGGATTCGTGCGTCCTGAATATTGACGGTAAATATCATTCGACATACCATTCCCTGCCCCGGGACGTTTCACTTTCGTCGATAAAGATGGGCGTCAGACGGATGTCCCTGCTGGTTTATTCGGCAAATAATGCCGTGCAAACGATGCTGTTCAACCTGAAAATGCTCCCGTCCTCGGCGCCAAAACTGTATAAGTATAAAATCGTAAGGGAATATCCCCATGACGATAAGGCGTACACTCAGGGACTTTTTTTCAATGACGGTTTTTTATACGAAGGAACGGGACAGTTGGGACATTCGTCGCTGAGAAAAGTGGAGCTTGAAACGGGAAAGGTCTTGCAGGAACATTCTATGGAGAGCAAATATTTCGGCGAAGGGATATGTTTGCACAAGGAAAAAATCTACCAGCTGACATGGGAAAACAGGGAGGGCTTTATCTACAATTACAATGATTTCACTCAAACAGGCAAGTTTAACTACAGTACGGAAGGCTGGGGAATCACGAGCGACGGAACAAGCCTGTGGATGAGCGACGGAACTTCAAATCTCTACAGGCTTAATCCCGACAATATGAACGTTACGGGACAGATAGAGGTTTACACCGACAGGGGCGCGGAAAAATACCTGAATGAACTGGAATATATTAACGGCGAAATATGGGCTAATGTCTATACTAAAGACTATATCCTGATTATTAATCCCGAAACGGGCGAAGTTACCGGCAAAATCGACCTCGCCAATATCCTGAAAAAGGAATTTAGAACACAAAATACCGATGTTCTTAACGGAATCGCCTGCGATAAGGAAAAAAACAGAATATTCGTTACCGGCAAGAACTGGCCTAAAATGTTCGAATTGAAGATTCTTCCTTAGGGAGCTAAAAACTGAAAGTTGAATAGCGCCGCCACTCAGCCCCAATCGTTTCGCTTCATTGAGGTTCTCTTAGATTAGATAATAATGAATAGGCGAAAATAAATTTTCATAAGGAAGAAAATAAATTCATTCGTTCCTCGGAAGGACTATACAGTGCGCGAGCTAAAATTGTGAGCTAAAAACGTAGATATGCTCAGTGTCTTTTGACGCCGTAGGCGTCTGATGTGGATAACCCCGTGCAAGCGAAGCGCAGCCCGGGGGTACGTATATATCTACGACACAACTCCGTATGGAGTTGAACTGCTACGCAGTTCCGATAGAGCGCTGTATATGCCCCAAACTGCGCCTGCGGCTTGTTCGGGGTTATCCATATTTGACGCCTTACGGCGTCAGTCTGCAATGCACAAAACTACCTCGCGCGTGGTATAATTATCGCAAAATATTTCCTCCAATATAATGTCACCCTTTCAGGGTTTTACATTATTTGCTTTATCGCTTTTTTCTATAATAATTCCCACCCTTCGGGTGGGGTGTTAAAAATGTTGATTCTGCTGAAAATAATTACGTTCCATTTTATGAATTACAATAATGTCACACCTTCGGCGTTTTGTAAGGTTTGTGTTTGTTGTTTTGCTATAAAA
>JAIRZR010000139.1 GCA_031267155.1 Prevotellaceae bacterium
ATCTTTATTCTTTTTTAATTATTCTGCAAAAGTAAGCATTCCTCTATGATAATGGCGTGTATCTCATTTAATTTTTATCCGTCTGTGTGGAAATCAAAAATTTTCATGTACATTTGCGGGAATTTTAAATGTTATTAAATGGCTTTAGTGAGATCGGTAAGGGGTTTTGACCCAAAAATAGGAAACAATTGTTTTTTAGCTGAAACAGCGGTAATTATAGGAGATGTTGTAACAGGCGATGACTGCAGTATATGGTATGGAGCGGTTTTACGCGGCGACGTCAATTCCATAAAAATAGGCAACAGAGTAAACATACAGGATGGAGCGGTTTTGCATACCCTTTACAATCGTTCGATTGTGGAAATCGGCGACGACGTTTCCATTGGACACAATGCAATCATACATGGAGCGAAAGTCGGCAATAATGTGCTTGTCGGTATGGGCGCCGTCTTACTGGACAATGCTGTTATTCCGGACAATACCATCATAGCGGCAGGCGCTTTGGTGCTTAGCAACGCCATTCTCGAACCGGGTACATGGGCGGGCGTTCCCGCAAAATTGGTAAAACCCGTATCGGAAGAGAGCATCAGGATGATATCAAATAATGCACAGGGATATCTAATGTATAAGGAATGGTTTAGAGTTAAGAACTAAAAGTGAAGAGTTAAAAGTTAAGAGAGAGGGGGGCAGAGTTGCTTGACGCGTCAGCACTTTTAGTTTTTAGTTCTTAACTTTTAACTCTAAAAGTTCCTGGCCACTGGCAGCCAATCAATGCCAATCAATCGAATTTATTGCTATTTGAAAATTATAGTGTAAATTTGTCCCCGATTTTTTATTAAAAAGATAATATAGAAAATGAAAAAAATAGCAGTAATTCTCTCTGGGTGCGGTGTTTCGGATGGTTCCGAGATACACGAAGCCACCCTTGCATTATTGGCAATCAGGAAAGCGGGATGCGAATATTCGGTATTTGCGCCCGATAAGGAACAGGCCGATGTTGTGAATCACTATTCCGGCGCTGTCGTGGACGAAAAGCGAAATGTTCTGGCAGAATCGGCGCGTATTGCGAGAGGAAAAATTTCGCCGCTTTCCGAACTCAATCCCGAAAAATTTGACGCAATTGTTTTTCCCGGAGGCTTTGGAGTGGCGAAGAACCTTTCCGATTATGCATACAAAGGTGAAAATTACTCTGTTATTCCCGAGCTGGAGAAAATTTTGCTCAGGGCAAACAAATTGAAGAAGCCTGTTGGAGCAATGTGCATATCGCCCATTTTATTGGCTAAAGTGTTCAGGGGCTGCAGAATCACCCTGGGAGATGTATGCGGCGCTTCGGAAGCCGCCGTGAAAAACGGCGCCGAGCATGTCGTTACCACTCATGGCGAGACAGTTGTAGATGAAAAATACAGGATTGTTTCGACTCCTGCCTATATGCTCGACGCCAATATCGTGCAAATCGCCGAAAGTGCAGACAATTTAGTAAGGGAACTGTTGAAACTTGTTTAAATGCAGATATTCAACGACAGCGAAGGCTACGAAAAACTGCAGGGTCCCGAAAATGTTGAAAAGACCGGGCAACTGGGCGATTTATATGCCCGGATTATAGAACTGCTGGGCGAAGACGTCGCCCGTGAAGGTCTGCTGAAAACGCCCAAACGTGTTGCAAGGGCAATGCAGTTTCTCACTCAAGGCTATGATATTGATCCTACTGCGATATTAAATTCGGCAAAGTTTAAGGAAGATTACAGGCAGATGGTTCTGGTTAAGGATATTGAAATGTATTCGCTGTGCGAGCATCACATGCTCCCGTTTTATGGAAAAGCCCATGTGGCGTATATTCCAAACGGATATATCACAGGATTGAGCAAGATTGCCAGAATTGTCGACGCCTTTTCGCGGCGGCTGCAGGTACAGGAACGGCTGACGCTGGAAATCCGCGACTGTATCCATAATACGCTGAATCCCCTTGGCGTGGCGGTAGTTGTGGAAGCCGCCCACATGTGCATGCAAATCCGGGGAATACAAAAACAGAATTCCACAACGGTTACATCGGCATTCACCGGAATATTTTTGAAGGATTGCCGTACACGCGAGGAATTTATTCATCTTATTGGAAAATAATTAAATAATGTAATATTAAAAAATAAAAAAATGGCAAATGTTAGAAATTTAAAGAAAGATATTGCTTTTTTGGTCGGCGAAGTTATTTCCGACAGTCAGCTGTTCATAATGCTTAATCCCAAGCATAATACCGATGCTGCATATTCGATCATAGAAGATGCGGCAGAGATGTACAACCTCATGATTCAGAGGGCAAACCATCCCGACGGGAAAGATGATCCCAAACTGGTAAAACGGCTCTATAAAGCGCTGTACGACGATTTACTGCAGCAAACCCACAGTCTTTTTGAGCGCATAAGCAAGCTGAAAGACTGATACTTTGCTCTTATATTAAAACAGGACATGCAAATCGAAATAATGGATACCACCCTGCGCGACGGGGAACAGACGTCGGGCGTGTCATATACCGCATCCGAAAAACTGCACATATCGCGTTTACTGCTTGAAGACGTGAAGGTTGATCGCATCGAAATCGCTTCCGCACGCGTCTCGGCAGGCGAGCTGGAGGCTGTGCAGCGCATAACCAAATGGGCAGATCAGAACGGTCATCTTGAACGGATTGAAGTACTGGCATTTATTGACGGCATGAAATCCATAGAATGGATACGCGATGCAGGGGCTAAGGTTGTGAACATACTGAGCAAAGGCTCGCTGAAACATCTCACAGGTCAACTGCGCAAAACTCCGGAAGATCATGTTTCCGATATCGGCAAAATGCTTGATATTCTTGTGAAATCGGGAATGAAAGCCAATATCTATCTTGAGGACTGGAGCAACGGCATGCGCCATTCCAGGGGATACGTGTTTTTTCTGCTTGACCGTCTGAAAAACATGCCGGTACAGCGCGTCATGCTGCCCGATACGCTGGGAATACTGTCTCCCGATGAAGTATATCGTTTCTGTCGGGAGATGTGCGAACGCTATCCCGACGTCCATTTTGATTTCCACGCACATAACGACTACGATCTTGCTGTCGCCAATACTCTGACAGCAGCGAAAACGGGAGTCAGGGGCATTCATACCACTGTCAACGGACTTGGCGAACGCGCGGGAAACACTCCTTTGGCAAGCATTGTCGCCGTACTGAAAGATTATACCGGCAGGCAATTGAATGTAAATGAGGAAAAACTCACTTTCCTGTCGAGAATGGTGGAAACGTTTTCAGGGGTGCGGATACCTGCAAACAAGCCTGTTGTCGGGGAAAACGTGTTTACTCAAGCCTGCGGGGTTCATGCCGACGGAGACAGCAAGGATAAGCTGTATTACAACGACCTCCTTCCCGAACGCTTCGGCAGGGTTCGCAAGTATGCGCTCGGTAAAACGTCCGGCAAGTCGAATATACTGAAGAATCTTGAGGAAATGGGTATTCCGCTCGACGCCGAAGCCATGCAGCGCGTTACAAACCGCGTGATCGAACTTGGCGACCGCAAGGAGAATGTGACAGCGGAGGATTTGCCGTATATAATATCGGATGTTCTTCAAAACGAAGGTATTGAACAGAAGATAAAGATACGCAACTATTCCCTGAATGTCGCCAAGGGATTGAAATCGGTTGCCACGCTCAGTATCGAAATCAAGGGTGAATGTTATGAGGAAACTTCCGCAGGCGACGGTCAGTATGACGCTTTTATGAACGCTTTGAAGAAAATCTATACCATATTGAATATGAATCTCCCCAAACTGACAGATTATGTGGTAACCATACCTCCGGGCGGAAAAACGGACGCCCTGGTCGAAACAGTTATCACCTGGCAAAACGGCGAAAGGGAATTTAAAACGCGGGGACTCGATCCCGATCAGACTATTTCGGCAATTCAGGCAACTGTCAAGATGCTGAATATTGTGGTCTGAATCCTGTCTGTTTGTTTGTTAGCCGCAAAAAATACCGGGAATCAGGAGTAATTTTGAGGAATTTTATGCCTTTGATTAGAGTATCATAAGTTCAGAACTCCTGACCTCTCGCAAATTGTATTGTTGCAATTTTCCATTATTCATTGGCAAGCGGTGAATGCTGTATTTCAAATCCGAAGGGCCCGCAGTATCTATAAAGTCAAATTAATGTATAATTTGGCAAGAAATTAAAAATTAAAATCTGGGATGATCACCATTTCCTTAATTTTAAGCGCCATAACAAGTGTTTCCTTTCCCAGTTTAGTGAGGTAATGTGTAGGAATTGGCCACTTTTTTGATCAGTCCGTGTACTCTCAGTCGCCTGATCAGGTGGCTCACTTTTGCAGCATTCATTTTCAGGAGAAGCTTCATGTTTTTATTCCTGAACTCGCCGATGTTAAATTCTCCGTGAAGTACTGCCAGCAGTATTTGCCAGGTTCTCCGAGCGAGGATTAAGGTTCTCCGAGCGAGGATTGAGGTTCTCGGAGCGAGGATTAAGGTTCTCCGAGCGAGGATTAAGGTTCTTGGAGCGAGGATTGAGGTTCTCCGAGCGAGGATTAAGGTTCTTGGAGCGAGGATTGAGGTTCTCCGAGCGAGGATTGAGGTTCTCGGAGCGAGGATTGAGGTTCTCGGAGCGAGGATTAAGGTTCTTCGAGCGAGGATTGAGGTTCTCCGAGCGCGACAAAAAAAAATCCCCCTCCCAAAACCGGACGGTTGCGTGGAGGGGAATTTCCGTTTCTTCCGCTACTCACTGGGTTTCCGTTTGATGGACGGGAACCGCGCTTTCAGGTCGCTGTACACTTCCTTGGCGCCGGGAATGTCCTGTGCGGCGGCGGCTTTGACGGCGTTGTAGAACACCAGCGCTGCCTGATAGGCTTCGCTGCCGGCTACCATTACCGTGTCGTCGATGCCGTCCGACAAATGTTACCAATAGGATCTTCCTGTACATGTTGTATTATAGCTCATATTAAAATCACATGCTGGAATATTGCCAGTTTCTCCTTGACTGTTTTTACAGTTAAGCGAGGATACTCCTCCAAGACCAGTCGAAACACTACTTTCACATGAAGCCAAAGCTTCAATATTGCTCAACAATGTCTGATTTAAATTTGAACCTTTATCATTCAAATAGACATTTACCGTTCCTACAACAGCAATTCCTAGAATCGCCACTCTAATAAAAAATAATTTATCATTTAAATTTATATTTTATGTTTTAAAAAATAATTAATAATTCTTATCTTAAGTACTCATGTAAAATTAATGTTATATTTTATTCCGACATATGTCGTTTATGTTATGTCTCAAAGTTATTAAATCTTTGTATGCATTGAAAGGAAGCCATTGATATTTAATAAATCGCCATAAATTTTCTATCAGATTCAGTTCGGGCGAATACGGGGG
>JAIRZR010000297.1 GCA_031267155.1 Prevotellaceae bacterium
GGCGGAGCCTGAAAAGGAGTGTTCCATTCTGTTAACAGTGGATTAGTTTCTTTGTCGTTACATGAAATCATGCTGATTAAAATTAAAATTGATAATAAATTTTTACGTTTCTTTATTTATAACAGTAATATATTCATAATATGTCTATATTATAAAATATCTTTACTTTTATATAAAATCCGTCGTAATCTGTCCGAATTTTTATGCAAAGGTACGAAAAAAATAAGAGTTAAAAACTGATGTCACGTCCTGATATAGCTATACAGACAAAATGTGTAAAGGGTGTATTCCAAAATGTCGGACTGTTCAATTTCTTTCCAATGCTTGAAATCGTTGGACATGCATAAACAGTGGGAGCTAAAGCCTCAATCATTTTGGCTAAAGCTCCAATGGCGCGGGCTATAGCCCCAGCGGTACAGTATTTGCTTTAAAGAAAAAATAGTTGCAGAAGTATCGTCCGGCTCCAGTATAAGTGAAGTTTGTCGTCGATACGGAATCAATGGCACGAATACCGTTCAGACGCGGATAAAGAAATTAGGCCAGGACGAATTGTTAAACACAGTAGTATGAATAGAAATGAAAGGAGAACGGGACAGATTGAAGGAATTGGAATCGGAGAACAGGTCGCTGAAAATAGCGGTTGCCAAAAAGACCCGCTTTAATGCGGCATATGTTCAAATTGTTCATTGCGGTTTTCAACCTCTTTCAATGTCTTACATTTACTCATTTTGCGTTTGACACAACCGCATGTTTTCATCAGTTTTTTATCACGGGATAACTCACGGACATGCAGTAAAATTTGAGTTTATCCCGTATCTGCATTAATGTTAAATTTGTCCATAAAACATTAATTCCCATCGGACTGCCTGCCGCGTATTCGCGCAGCAGTTTTAGTTTAAATTTTATCAAATTTCATTATTTCGCCTTTGCTGTCTATAGGCGTATTTTATGTTCCCAAACAGGATATGACTGTGATGATGTTATAGGTGATAACAGCGGAGATGTCATATTATAATGGCAAAATATTTTTTTTTTGTTCAAAAAAAATTGGTTTAATCAATTTTTTTTATCTTTGCAGCCGGATTACATAAATAAAAGTGTAGCAAAGCAAAATTATATAACCGATGTGCTATGATTATTGAAAGTTCTAAATGTAAAAAATATTTTGATCCCACAGATGTTTATCTATTGGATAATTCAGATATTTTTACTAACACACACACACACACACACACACACACACACACACACACACACACACACACACACACACACACACAACGCGTTTCGCGCGCGTCAATCTACTAAATCAGGAACGATTACGCAAGGAGACTGCGTATGCATTTCGAAATATTTCAGGAAAGAATCCGAACACAGTTTGGAATACGGTGAAAAATACCGGTACACCTTATTATTATGTCATAAAAATTCGACATGCCGGCGCATCTTCATGCATACGGAAAAATGGAGTGATTCTACTTTTTATTACAATAATTTTAAATATGTTAAGTTTATGAGGAAAATCCTATTTCTATTAGCCTGCCTGTTAGTGGCGGGCATCGGATTGGCTCAAGCCCAATCGCGTTCTGTTTCCGGAAAAGTGCTTTATGCCGGAAACAATGATCCTGTTGCCGGAGCCTCGGTAGTCGTAAAGGGTACCTCCGTCGGAGTAATTACCGGTTCCGACGGAAGCTTTACCCTTGACGTTCCCGCTTCGTCGACAATTCTGCAGGTACTGTTTGTAGGTACGCGGCTCGTGGAAGTGGAAGCTTCGGACGGAATGCTTGTCCATCTTCACGAAAATACCGAAGAGCTGGAGGGAGTGGTAGTCACTGCCATGGGTATTTCGAAAGAAAAGAAGGCGCTGGGATACGCCGTGCAGGAAGTCAAATCGGACGATCTGCAAAAAGCCGCCAACACCGATCTGGTGACGGCATTGCAGGGAAAGGTATCCGGCGTGGACATCATCTCGTCCTCGGGCATGCCGGGAGCTTCGTCGAAGATGATCATTCGCGGCGCGCGTTCGCTTTCGCCCGACGGCAACAACACGCCTTTGTACGTAGTCGACGGACTGCCGATTGCTTCCGCATCGGATATCTCAACCCTGAATTCGGTAACCGGTTCCGACTATGCAAACCGTTCGCTGGATCTTGACCCGAACGATATCGAGAGCGTCAGCATTTTGAAGGGACAGGCGGCTTCGGCGCTCTACGGCATGAGGGCTTCCAACGGTGTAATTGTCATTACCACCAGGAGCGGCAAGGGTATGGCAAAAGGCAAGGTATCGGTAAACGTATCGTCAAACCTGTCGTTTGACAAGGTTTCCACACTGCCCGATTTTCAGACCACCTACGCACAGGGTATGAGTAGCGCTTACAATCCGACGGCTTCAACCAGCTGGGGACCGAAAATAGCGGATCTGCCCAACGACCCCAACTATGGCGGCAATGTGAACAATACCTATACAGCCGGCGGACTGAAGCAGGGTTACTATTACGTACGTCAAAGAGCTTTGGCAGGTCTCGATCCATGGGCTAAACCGCAGGTGTACGACAATGCCAAAGAATTTTACAACACCGGCTTTACGTGGAACAATGCCGTAAATGTGTCGAAAGGTCTGGAAAACGGCTACTGGTCGCTCTCGCTGGGAAGCGCCAACACCGACGGTATCATTCCCTCGACCGGATCTGACCGCTACAATGCCAAACTGGCAGCCGAGCTGCAACTGTCGAAACACTGGACAGGCGGATTCTCCGGCAACTTTGTGAACACTGCCGTTTCCAAACAGACCGGCGCCAACGACGGACTGATAGCAACCATTTATGCTGCGCCTCCAAGCTACGACTTTAGAGGAATACCCCCGCACATTGAAGGCGATCCCTACACGCAAAACACCTATCGCGGGACAGGAGGGTTCGACGGCGCTTACTGGGCAATCGACAACAACTCGTTCACCGAGGAAACACAGCGCTTTTTCGGCAACGCCTTTGTCAACTACGGGCTTGATTTCGGCAACAGCAGCAAGCTGAACGTGAAATACCAGCTGGGAATTGATGCCTATTCTACCAATTATGAAGACCTGTTCGGCTATGGACACAGTAACGGACGGGGCGAAGTGAGAGATTACAGCATTGCCAGCAAGGAACTGAACTCGCTGCTTACCGCCACATGGAACTGGAAGGTTTCCGACGACTTCACGCTTGACCTCCTGTATGGTAACGAAATTATTGAAGCCAAACAAAACTATGTGGAAGCGTATGGAGTGAACTTCAACTTTTCGGGCTGGAACCATATCAACAATGTTTCCGTATATCAGGGCGATGTATGGGCTGCCCGTGAGCGTACGTTCGGCAATTTCGGCAATCTGTCGCTGGCATGGAGAAGCCAGCTCTATCTCAATGCCACGGTGCGCAACGACCTGGTGTCGTCGATGCCTGCGGGAAGCCGCTCGTTCACCTATCCTTCCGTATCGCTGGGCTGGATATTTACCGAACAGGAGGCTCTGCGCAACAGTGTGCTGACATTCGGAAAACTGCGCGCCTCGTATGCCGAAGTGGGACAGGCGGGCACCTACACAGCCACCTACTACCGGACGCCCGAATACGGCGGCGGCTTTTCGTCGGGAACGCCAATCATGTATCCGGTACATGGAGTAACATCCTATGCGCTCAACTCTACAGTGTATGACCCGAACCTGAAACCGCAGAACACCAAGTCGTATGAAATAGGCGCCGACCTCAATTTCTTCCACGGCTTGCTGTCCCTGAACTATACTTTCTCGCGGCAAAATGTAAAAGACCAGATATTCCGAGTGCCGATGACAGGCTCTACCGGCGCGGACGAAATGGTGACCAACGGCGGAGCCGTACACACCAATGCCCACGAGGTAACGCTGGGTGTGAAGCCTTTCGACGGAAAGAATTTCAAATGGGATTTTGCGTTCAACTTTACGAAAATCGACAACTACGTGGATAAACTTGCCGAAGGCGTGGAAAGCATTTTCCTCGGCGGTTTTGTGGAACCGCAGGTGCGCGCCGGCATTGGCGACAAGTTCCCCGTGATTTACGGCGTAAGCTATCTGCGCAACACTAAGGGAGAAATTGTAGTGGACGCCGACGGACTGCCGCAACCCGGCAAAGATCAGGTGCTGGGCGCCGTATCGCCCGACTTCCGGCTGGGATTTACCAGCAGTTTTGAAGTATACAGGCTGCGACTTTCGGCGGTCTTCGACTGGAAACAGGGCGGCGTGATTTATTCCGCTACTCCGGGGATGCTCGATTATTATGGCGTAACACAAAGGAGCGCAGACTTCCGCGAAAAGGAAAGTTTTCTGTTTAAAGAAGCAGCCGTAAAGGAAGACGGCACACCCAACGATATCCTTATCAGCGGCGACGACGCATATTATTACTTCGATGCGCTAAGCAGTATCTCGGAAGCAATGGTAACGGAAAACTCCTTTATCAAACTCAGGGAACTGGCGCTAAGCTATCCCGTGGTGAACAAAAGCAAGTTCGGACTTACGCTCAGTGCCTTTGCGCGAAACATTATCCTCTGGTCGACCATCAAGGGAATGGATCCGGAAGCAACGCAGGGCAACAACAGCATGGCAGGCGCTTTTGAGCGTTTCTCGCTGCCGGGCGTCACAAGCTATGGTTTTGGTATTAACATTAAATTTTAAAACAGTATGAAAACAGTATTTTTAAATATAAAAACAGTATTGGGAACAGTATTCCTCTGGGCGGCTGCCCTTTCATGTTCCGACAGGATACTGGACGACATCAATACGGACAACAGTCACCCCAAAAGCGTGGAAGCCAAATATATCCTCGCCGATGTACTTACGTCCACCGCATTCTACAATGTAGGCGGCGACCTGAATACCTATCTTTCCACTTATGTGGAACATGAAACAGGCGTACACAACCAGCTGTGGAATGCCGAAGTGCGGGTGGGCGAACCTTCCCTGGCAACTACATTTAACAACAAGTGGGAAAGCCTTTACATCACCCTGAAAGACGCCCGCATTGCTCTTGCCAAGTGCAGCGAAGGCGGCAGTCAGGAAGGGAACGACGTTACCAAAGGCATCGCAGAAGTGATGGTAGCCTACAACTCCGCTCTCCTTACCGACTTTTTCGGCGACGTGCCATGGCTCGAAGCGGCGCTGATAAACGAAGACGGACTTCCCCTGCACATGACGCCGAAAATCGACAGGCAGGAAGACATCTACGAGGGAATCTTCAATCTGCTGGACGATGCTATTGCCGATTTGCAGAAAACCGACAGTCATGCAAGCGGCGGCATTGGCAGCTATGACCTGCTGTATAATGGAGATAAAGCCAAATGGGTGAAATTCGCCTACGGACTGAAAGCCCGCTACACCATGCGCCTGCTGCACAAAGCCACAAACAGGACGGATGAACTGGACAATGTACTGGATTACATCGACAATTCCTTCATTTCGGCAGACGAACAGGCAGCCTTTGCCATTTACGACGCCAACAACCTGAACCCCCTGTTCGACTTCCAGTGGAGTCGCGACGGACTGGCAGCCAGCGAAAGTCTTGCCGACAAACTGATAGAGCGCAACGATCCCCGCCTGCGCAGGGTGTTTATTGATGCGGACTGGTCGCAGGTCGAAAACGAAACTGCCGACAATTATTTTCCCGCTCCCAACGGAGAACCGGAACAGGCGCAGTACTACTACAATACGTCTGCTTTCGTATATTCGCAAACAGCGCCCACCCTGTTTCTGAGCTACCATGAACTGCTGTTCCTGAAAGCCGAAGCGCTGGCGCGCAAGGGCGATGCAGGCGCAAAAGCGGCATTGAGGGAAGCGGTAATAGCGGGCATGGCAAATACCGAAATAAATGTTGCCGCAGCATTTTCCGCGCCGACGGTAAACGGTTACGGCGGACTGGAGGAAACAACCGACGCCATTGATGCTGCCGAAGCCGCCGACTATTTCGACAGCGAAGTGGAGCCTTTGTTTGACGCCAATCCGCTGAAGGAAGTCATGGTGCAGAAATATCTGGCGTTCTTCGGCGCGTCGGGCGAATCGCCGGAAGCCTACAACGACGTCCGCCGTCTGAAGGCATTGAGCGAAGGCGATTTCATTGAGCTTAAAAACCCCGGGAAATTCCCTCTCCGCTGTCCCTACGGCGCCGACGATACAACCACAAATCCCGAAGTGCAGGCAGCCTACGGAGACGGTCAGTATGTATATACCGAGAACGTGTGGTGGGCAGGAGGCACACGATAACAGCGAATAAATCGTTTGTTGAAATATAAACAAAAGAGATCGTCCATTGCGGATGATCTCTTTTTTATTGTGCCGCCCAGGCGGAGGGATATTCAAGATGGGCACATTCCAAAATGTCGGGCTTTAGAGGCGTAATGGACAAAAATGATGCTTTTTTTTAATACTTTCAGTCAAGTGGACAAAAATGATGCTTTTTATTTTTTATACAGTGTACGATTGATATCAAGTTACTGTATCTTTGCGCAGTCAAACGGAAACGGAAACAAGCTCTGCTGGGGAGCAACTTGTCAGGGATACGTTTGATGTTCGACGAAAAAGTCAAGAAAAAGGATTATCCGTCCGGATGATCCTTTTGATATTTTCAGAGAACATTATGCCTTAAAAAACCCATCAATAAACTTCATTTTCCGTTGTTTGTACAAACCGTTATGATTGCGCAACTTATTCTTTAAATCGGAAAAACAGCCCTCCAAAGCATTTGTGGTGTTGGGGATCATCAACTCCCCGTAATCCTCAAAAGTGAACAGTACGGGCAGATTTCTTTTGAGACTCAAATATGCACTTCTCAATCGTTTATGCGTATAAAAACTTTTTCCTGCTGTTGACGGTATGCTACGCTGATCAAGGTGATCCCTCCACTTCAGATGCCACGCTTCCAATTTCTCCGTAAATTCCGATTTGGAAAGTTTTGTAATCTTTAGCGTCAATGATTTAAGTTCTCCAGCCGCATCCGTCTGTGGTTTGCGAGTTAAATATCGAACCACTGTACGTACCTGATGAAACTGACACATTTGCATGGGAATATCTCCAAATAACCCGAACAGTCCCTTTCGTCCGTCACATATAATTGACTGAATATGAATGCCTCTGCGTCTGATTTCGGCTATGCCGGAAAAATATAAAGCATTCGTTTCGTATTTAACATACTGCCTGTACAAAATCTTACCGCTCAGACTGTCCCTGAACACCATTACGCCGAACGACTGACCAAAATAAGTGGTATCCATCAGTACATTGGCTACACTGTTAAACGTCTTTTCGGTATCAATCCGTACCCTGTCAATGCAGCGTTGAATGGTTTTGGCGGAACAGCAATAATGTCGTGCCAATTGTGCGTATGTCTGCTTGCCTTCTGCATAGGACCTCCAAATCTCGACGGGATTCAATCGCCGATTGTATATAAACTGACGACCACACAAATAACATTTGTAACGTTGAACTCCTTTATGGTGTCCATTTTTCTTGATGATTTTTGACCCACAGAAATGGCAAATTTTTTACCTGTTTGCATAAAATGTTACAAAAATATGTAATTTAATCGATTATAATATTAATGAGCATCATTTTTGTCCACTTACCCGCTTTAGACAATATATAGCCAAAACGATTTATACTGTGCACGACGTAATTTGTATGTGTCACAGCATCCGAAATTCGGCTGAATACACAGTGTAATTATGTTCCCAGAGTCTCCAGGACGAAAAATACACAGTGGACTTCTGTTCCCGAAGTCTTCGGGACGAAAAATAAACAGTGTAATTCTGTTCCCAGAGTCTCCGGGACGAAAAATACACAGTGTAATTCTATATCACAATTTTATCCCGTACACAGTATAAGGCTAAAGCCAAAATGATGGGGGCTTTAGCTCTCACTGTTGCAGCGTTAATTTTTAAAGGATATAATTATGCCGGAAATATCATTTTTTTATGGAATAATTGTTACAATTTTTTTCGATGAACACAATCCTCCTCATTTTCATGTAAAATATTAAAGATGATAATCACAGGAACATTGCCAAGAAGAGCGTTATCTCTGAGAATTGATAGAAAATTGGGAACGAATGGAAAAGCATCAGAAGTTTCGGATTGGACGATTGAATGGGAAAAACGGAGCTGACTTCGCTCCCAAACATTTGTCAGACAGTATTGACGATACGGTAATAATAGCCGGCAGCGATGCCTATCAGGCGGCGCTCATATTCTACAATGCCGTCAAAGCCGCACCTGCACACATTCCCGGCGCCAAGGAAGTGTATAGCGACTTGAAAGCCCGTTTCCCGAAAGTGAAATATAAAAAGGTGGAATAGTCCGACAAAAACTTTTATAAAAAAAGAAAACGCCTGAAAAGGCGCTTTCTTTGATAAGTAAAATGTTACTTTGTTCTTTATTGGATTTCCGGATCTCCAGCTGTTTTTTCAGTATCATTTTTAATCTCGCCTAAATATTCGGGCAACTGCATTCCTGCCATATTAAACAGATCGCTTAATGGGGGAACCGATTTCATCAGTCCCGACACGAAATTGGCTGTAGATGTTTTACCATCCTTTCCCTGTCCGTCCCATACGGTAATCTTGTCGATCTTAATATTTTTGATTGCTTCGACCTGCGTTTTCACCAGTTCTGGCAACTTGTCCGAAATCATCATCAGCACTGCCTTTTGCGGATCTCCGCTGGCAGCCTTAACTAATTGACCAAAACCTGCCGCCTGTTTGGTAAGTATCTCGTTGATACCGCGAGCCTGCGCATCCATTTTTGCGAATATAGCATCGGCCTCTCCCTTCGCTCTTCTGCGAAAAGTTTCGGCTTCGGCTTCAGCTGCGATAATGGCTTTTTCCTTGTCTATCTCCGCCTGCACGATAATATCGGCAGTTTGGGAGGCTTTGTCGCGTTCAGCGCGGACATTTTCCGCAATTTTTTCTGCAGCGTAAGCTTCTTCCAAAGCTCTGGCAGACTGCACTTTTTCTGCAGCGGTAGCTTTCTTGAGGGCTTCGGCTTCCCTTTCCCTTCGCAGGGAATCGGAATTGGCAATGGCAATCTTAGCCTTGTTTTCACCCTCGACAGCGGTAGCGTTGGCGTCGGCGGTACGCACGCGCGTATCCCTGACAGTTTCAGCTATACGGATATCCTTGTCCCTGTCGGCCTCGGCTTTACCGATTTCACCGAAACGGTTCTGTTCTGCCACACTCTTTTTCGCCTCGTTGATGGCTTTTGCAGCAGCTTCCTTTCCGAGAGCTTCGATATATCCCGATTCGTCGCGGATATCGGTAACATTCACGTTAATAAGTTTCAGACCTATCTTGCGAAGTTCCATTTCCACGTTCTGGCTGACATTTAACAGAAATTTATCCCTGTCGGAATTGATTTCCTCGATATCCATGGTTGCAATCACAAGACGCAACTGACCGAACAGTATGTCTTTTGCCAAATCCTGAATATTTTCCAGCGACAAACCCAGCAAACGCTCTGCTGCATTCAGCATGTTGTCGGCTTCGGTAGAAATACCCACAGTAAAACGGCATGGCACATCGACCCTGATATTCTGCTTACTCAACGCATTTGTCAAGTTACATTCAATCGGTATCGGCGTCAAGTCCAAAAAAGCATAACTCTGGAAAACGGGCCATATAAATGAAGCGCCTCCATGAATACATTTGGCAGAACTTACTCCGCCTTCGGAATTTTTTCCCGTACGTCCATACACAACAAGAATTTTATCGGACGGACATCTCTTGTAGCGGGCAAATATTGCAGCCATCGC
>JAIRZR010000333.1 GCA_031267155.1 Prevotellaceae bacterium
AAACGTTGAAAGTGACGTATTGGAGCCTTCCCCCGACGGGGGAAACGCTGAAAACAGTTTTTTTGACCTTTCCCCCGACGGGGGAAACACTAAAAATGACATATCGGAGCTTTCCCCCAAGAGGGGAAACGCTGAAAACAGTTTTTTTTGCCTTTCCCCCGACGGGGGAAACACCAAAAATGACATATCGAAGCTTTCCCCCGACGGGGGAAACACTGAATGGCGGCTGGTGGCTGCAAGCGGCAACCGACATCAAAACGGTACTAATGTAAAATAGATGCTTCATATAATTTCTTTCTTGATAACAGACGGATCATGCTGCGAAGAAAAAACAAACCACTTAAAAAAACGCTTAAAAAAACGCTTAATCGCTAAAAAAAAAACGAGAAAAATTCTTTATCATTTTTTAAGCGATTTATTAAGCGCTCGCTATTCAATACATGGCTTTAGTTTTCAACCGATAAACAAACTCTATCATATATATATATCGTAACCCGTTCGAACATATTCTTCCGAAATCGTTTTTATATTCTTTCGTTATTATACTCTGCGCGAGACAAAATTGTGCACCCGTAGAGACGCGATGCATCGCGTCTCCACACCGAATCGCGTCATTCCTGTCGGGACAAGGCTCTGCCTGTCTCCGATATGCAAGGCAGAACCTTTCCCGAACAGGGGGGGGGCGATAACTCAACATATTCCTCTTAATCCGGGATTGACTGTTGCAATATCTCAGGCGGTGAAACCGAAAAGGGATGAACCGTAATAAAATACAAAACCTGAAGTATGATCAGAAAACACAGAGCCCAGTACCATTCCGGATGCACTTTTTCTTTCCGTACGATCTTCAACAATATCACCGCCATTACAAAAACAAGCGGTAATATAAATATGCTTATGATAACTATTTCCATATCTTTTAATTTAATTTTTCGCAAACCGTTTTTGTTATTTTACAAGAGAAAAGGCGTTTGCCGTTCTCCTTTCATCTTGCTGCATTTCTGCTTCGACCGCTTCCGTCCGTCCCTGTTTTTCCCTCAAAGCATAAAGAAAAAAACATTTCATCCGGACATCCTCACGGAGGCATCTGTAATTTCAATAAAAATCTATTCATAAAAACTTTTTTTTTAATTAATTCATTTATAAAAAGCGAAGAAACAGGCAATGGCATGTACCATTGCTTTCAGTGCATATCAAACCTTTTTCTGCTTCTATGACGTTTTGTGTGGGTAAATAAAAACGGTTCTATACCAAATCGTGGGTAGATAATTAGGGCGACGGTTGCCCGTAAGGGCATTCATGTCAATAGAAAAATGGATACCCTATTGACAATTGAAGTGCAAATTCTACCCATACGAAACGTTATAGAGCCAATATAAAACAGGACCTAATACCGGTAAAAACCATATTATCCATAACCAAGGCGGGTTGATATGCTTCTTTGAACTCATTATGTCAATAATTAATGCCAAATACAAAAGAACGCACAACAGTATGATGCCTGTTACAATTATCAATCGCATATTAAAGACTTCAAACCGGTCAAAAAAACCTTTTTGTCTATCCGTGATCACTTCACCTTCTATTTTTAAAATTTCCACATCTTTTGTTGCATTGGGCATTCGGGGATTGTACATCCGCAGGAAGCCGTTACTTTATAGATGACCAAAGGCGATGAACCTTTGTTCATGAAAATAAATGTGGTTTGCACTACGGAATCTTGATTGAGATTGATTTCATCGAAATCATATTTTTTTGATTCAAAATCGATGACAGGCGCTATTTCTTGAGCTGAGATACCCTCAACAGCGAATATCGCGATCAATATTAACCAATGTTTTAATTCTTTTCTTTTAATACTTCTCATATACCATTTATTTATAGTTTAATTTTTTATCAATAAAATCACCGGCATTTTCAATACCACCTCTGAATATCAGTTTGCTGTCCCGGTCAAAGAGCAATACGGTCGGATAGAAATTTATACCGAGTTCTTTCAGAACGGGATTTTCTATATCAATAGCCAGGCAAGGATATTTATAGCCTTCGTTTTCCAATATTTGGGTGCCGGTAGAACAGTTTTCGGGCGTTCTGTTCCTGTCCCTGTCTCCTTTCATAAAACTGTGCATACCATAGATCTTTATTTCGTTGTTTCCGGCGTATTTATCGTATAATTTTTGCAATTCCGGCATTTTCTTATAGCATATTCCGCAATAGGTATACCAACAGTCAAGCAGCAGGTATTTCCCCTTGAAATCAACCAGCGAAAGGGTATCGCCCGATGAAGTTTGAAACTGAATATCGAAATTTGTTCCGGCATCAATTTTACCGGTAAAAGTTCCATAACTCAGTTTATGGATCCACATTTTATAGCCTGCTATGGAAAACCAGAAACACCAAATGATACTTATTGTGAGAGTTAAAACCCTAAGATGTCGTTTTGATTTATAAAATACATATCCCCAAAGAACGGCGGAAATATGGATGAGACATTCCAAAGCGGAGCCTAATGTTCCCTGAAAATTCATGATGCGAATCGGAAGCGTTATTGCATTTAACCCAACAAGAAGGGATACAAGAATGAGCGTTGTGGACAATTTGTCCCTTACTTTGGCAAGGCAATAGAATGTCATTATAAAATAAATTATAAATCCGACAATAGAAGATATGTGAAACCCGTCAAGCGAACCTATTGTTACATATCCACCCCTTAATGGAGCTATCAACAAACTCATCAATAATGATACTCCAAAAATCTTAAAAAACACTTTCTTTTTCATGTCTGTACTGTTTAAATTTGTATTACTATCTTTGATTTTGACATTCCCAACTTCGCTTAAAATCAGGCAATCTATCATTCAATCTATTAACATTCGTTTTTTGACTGTTATTTGTTAAATCAAACAATAGATTACCTGAAAATCCTTGAGGGTTAAAGACAATTTTTACCTGTCCTTTTTTACCGGCTTCGACAGGTGCTTTCGTCCATTCCGAAGCAGTACATCCGCAGGAGGTCGTTACTTTATACACAACTAAGGGAATACTTTCTATATTATCGAAAGGAAAAACAACGCTGACTGCCGAATCCTTTTTGATGTCAATTTTCCCAAAATCATGTTTCTTCTTTTCAAAACTGATTATGGCATTTCTCTCCTGCGCAATAACGCCATTAACAGTTAGCATGGCTACCAGTATCAGGCATGATTTCTTTGCTTTTCCTTTCAGCGAGCCGAACCTTAATCCTGTATTTTCTAACCAATACAACAGATCTGTCGTAATAAATTGTCCGTTCATCTTTGTTCTGTTATCAATTTTATCTTTCATATATTTCGTGAAATTTTTAATCATGATTCATTCTTATAAATTATTCAACTTTTTATCAATAAAATCACCGGCATTTTCAATCGTTCCCCTGAATGTCAAATATCCTTCCCCGTCAAATATCAATACGGTAGGGTAGCCGGTTACTCCAAGCAGTTCCAGCATCGGATCATCTATATCAATGGAAAAACAGGGAAGGGATAATCTCATTCTTGTTTTCAGAATATCGCTGCCGGTTTCTACGGTCTCTTTGTCATATCCTGCTCTATCGGACATTCGGCTATGCAGTGCAAAAATTACAATTTCCGTGTTATCTTTATATTTGTCGTACAATTCCTGAACTATTGGAATCTTTTTATAACACACGCCACAATAGGTGTACCAGCAATCGACAACTACATATTTCCCTCTGAAATCGCTCAAAGAAATTGTATCTCCTTCTGTATTTTGAAATTGAAGATTGCTGATTTCTAATTTTGCTGTTTGTCCGGTAAAACTGCCATAATAGATTTTGTGAACCCACATATTGTAACCTTTAAAATATAAAAACAGGCAACTCAATACAGAGATACAGATAATAATCGACCGGACATACTTGTTTAAAAAATAAAACGCAAATCCCATGAAAATACCCAAAATATGGAATAAATAATCAGGGAAAGATATTAAAGAATCCTTGAAATGGGCTATACGAAATGACAATCCTAATGCAGAACATCCTATTACAGATAGTAATAAAAGATAGAATGGCTTTACAGGCCGCCTATTTTTTAGAACAAAATACATAAAAATAAAGTAAAATACAAAAGTAGTTACGGAACAAAGTTGAAAACTAATCATTCGTAAAGGAGATGTTATCAGCTCAATCGCAAAAGATATAAATAATACTATACATACTTTCTTGAATTTCATATTCGTTAATTATTTAATAAAAAACATCTTTATGCTCATTTGTATTGGATTCAAAAACGGTTTCATTGGTTTTTATGAACACATACAATTTATCCAAATGCTCTTTTTCTTTATTTTCCCAATCAAGAGCCAAAATATCATTTAACTTTGTCAACCAAAGATCCTGTTTCTGCTTGGACGACATTGCTGCAAAGATTGCTCTTTGAGTTTTTTCATTATAGTTCATAAATTTTTCTCTGCTCATTTCCCAAATATCGGATAAATTTTCTTTTATCCAAGCATTTATTTCTTTATCACAACTGTAAACTTCTGCGTCCTGTGAACAGGAAATCAATACCAAACACATAAGTGCAATACATGCGTTTATAATAACTTTTATTTTCATGTTGTTTATATTTTAACTTTCCGCAAACCATTTTTGTTGTTTTACAAGAGAGAAAGGCGTTTGCCATTCTCCTTTCATCTTGCTGCATTTTTGCTTCGACCGCTTCCGTCCGTCCCTGTTTTTCCCTCAAAGCATAAAGAAAAAAACATTTCACCCGGACATCCTCACGGAGGCAGGAGTTCTTCCGGAGTGCGTTGCTCTGAAAGATTGTCCTGCCTTGATTGCGGTTTGTTAACCGATTCTGCATCCGTCCGGCTTTCAGATGCCGGATTGCTGTCCTTTTCTATCAATTGTTTCATTTCCTGTCGGATGGCGTTGATCGTGGGGGATGATATTTTTATCCTTTTTCCTAAAATCAACTCTGCCCACCTGAGCGTTTCGACTCTGTTTCCCCTTTCTTCATACAACTTTGCCAAACGGTACAAAGGCATAAACTTTACCGGACACATCTGCGATGCTTTCCGATAATGTCTTTCCGCTTCATCATACTGCTGCAATTGAAGATAATTGTCCGCCAGCAGCATCTGCAAATCGTAGTCTGCCCACAGCCGCTCGCAGGCTTTGCCGACTTGCAGGCTTTTGTCGTAATGTCCGGTAACATTCAGTTCCGCCGTATAATTGTAGAGAAACAGTTCGTTGCCGGAAAGGACGGGGCGCAGCCTTTCGTATTCCGGCAGCATCCGTTCGGTTCGACCTGACAGGGATTGACGGGCGATTTTACACCAAAGCATTTCGTTCGACATGCGCTGATACGTTTTCCAGCCGAAAAACAGAATCGCCGGAATCAACAGGATCTTTACCGTAAATAAAATCCTGACGGGTATTTTCACGGGATATTTCGCATGATAAAGGATTATGGCAATGCTTAAAATCACCATGATCCACACGAAGGGATATGTCAGGGGATAGGAGAAAAACGCAAAAACAGCAACGGACAGCAGGCCGCAACCCGCAAGACGGACGACCGGCTCATGCCTGCATCGAAGGAACGATTTCCATACAAACCAACAAACGGCAAGAAACAGGACGAAACCCGCAAAACCGTAGTTGGTTAATAACAAAATATATTCATTGAACGGACGGTTGACATTGTCCGCCAGCATTGCATACTTGCTGTCGGGATGATGTTCAAAATATCCGGCCTGATAATCCATATAACCGGCTTTGAATCCGCCGCAGCCATGTCCGAACACAGGCTGATCCCGTATCATTTCCCACGAACAGCGCCAAATCAGCAGGCGTCCGTCAGCGGAATCCTTTTTCAGGAAATACAGGCCGGAGAATAATAGAAACACTACGGAAAACAGAATGACTTTGAGTTTCCGATTCTTCGGAAATTCATATAAGGATATGACCATACATACCGCAAGCATACTCGCCATCCCCGACCGCGAACCCGAAAGAAGGATAGCGGCAACAATGATCGTAGCGGTGATGATCGTAATCCGGTTTTGCAGGGTGCGATTTTTCAAAACCGAATAGAACATCACCGGCAATCCGGCGCACAGCGATGCGGCAAACCCGGCAGGATTATCGAAACTGCCGGTTATGTGAAATCCTCCGTCTCCCGGCAACACATGGATGTATTGAAGCAGACCATACGCCGCCTGCATTATGCACAGTACCAATATTACCGGAAAAATGATTTGCGCCGTTGCCGTCTTTCCTTTTGCGGAGAAAGAAAAGGCGACATACGTCAAAAGCAGGGCGGCTAAGCAGAAAACGGTGCAGTACCATTTGGGTGTAACCTGTTCGTTTACGAAAAGCAACGAGACCGGGAACAGACTTCCGGCACACATTAATGCAAAAATAACCGTCAGCAATATGTTTCTCACCCTTACCACCATACCTGTTCCCCTTTCTCGTATGTGAAGATCCGTTCTTCGTGTCCTCTTGACAGGTTTCTAATCAAAAGTAAAGCGTTGACAGGTACATTGTCATAGACCAATACCGGTTCTTCGGCTATCCGCCTGCCCAATGAAACCCATTTATTTCCGGACCAGTACAACAGTTCATGCTCGTCTCCCGGCGTAATATCATTACCGTCGCCTCTCGGCGTGTACCAGATGTGGTCGATCCGGACAGGTTCACCGAAATCCATTCCTACCCAACCGTCGCTGGGAACGGGAGCATTGAAATAAGTCAGCGGATCACGATCAAAAACGGCTTCTCTCCGGTATCTGTCCGTATCGGCAATCGCAGGGTCTTCCGTTCCCGTTATTTGTCCGTAAACGGCCGACGCCGTATCACTTTTATAAAAATAGATTTCGGCAATGTGGCAAAACTGACCTTCTCCCGAACAGTATCTCCAATAGCGATAGGCATTTCTCATTGTATCAAGAGCAATTTCCTGAGACTGAACGGTAAATTTCGTTACCTGATGCAAAGTGACAGCATCGCTGAAATCCTCTTTGTTCGCCGCCTGGAATTTCCCTCCCAGCAAACGGTGCGCCACATCATAGCAATGAGTGCTAACGTAGTATTTCCGGTATAGCGTAACTGCCTGCTTTTTGTTCCTATCCGCTTCGATTCTCCGGATTTCACCCTGATAATTTATTATGAACGGAGAAGAAAACGGCACAACCCCTTCCCTGTCGCAAAATATGGGCATGTAAAGACAGTTCCTTCCCATTTTCGTAAATACGACTTTGCCATTGGAAACCTTGCCATAATGGATTGCCGACCAGCTTTTATTATCGAATACGGCAAGATAGGCATACCTGTATTTTCTAAACTTGGAAGGAATGGACAATTCTACATCGGATGTGGAGATGTATTCATCCGTCACATCTTTTATGAAAACATTTGTAAATGGATAGGGAACATGTTTTTCCCGCTCGTTGAGGATTTCAAGTTCTTTATTAATCGCATAACATTTGCGAAATACTTTGGCTTTCTTTTCGTCCGGCTTATGCGGTTCGCCCGGATTGGCGAATCCGGCCGGAAACTCTATGTTTTTCCCCCTGTTTGTTAAAACCACCGTCCAGGCATGACCCTGGGAACGAAATGGCCATTGAGGTGTAAAGTCTATTGCCACCGGGATGCCTTTGCTGCGCATAAGACCTGTTGACAACAGGGCGTAATCGTCACAGGAACCAAAAGGCAGCCTGGCCAGTGTCCGGATGCGTTGAATGGGAATACAATTGATTTTTTCGTAGGGATAAGGCAGTCTGTTCGCTTTGATAATTTCGTTGTTTACGGCTGCTACCGCCCAGTAAGCCGAGTTTTTATACATATCGCAGTAATGCAGAGAGTCCAAATCGCCCCGGCATAGATCCTGGGCTTCTTCACGCCAGTTATCAATGATTTGCAGCTCATCGCCTTTGTAAGGTAGGATGTACTCGCAAAAATCGTCAAATGAGACATGAGTAGCCCACTCGCCCTGTTGCCAGGCTTCGAAAGAACGCTCAATATGGTCAACCAAATGAGCCGCTTTCAGCAAATGCAGGTCGGGGCAGGTGTCGTTACTGTATTCCCAATATCCGGCTGATATCTTTTCGATAACTTCCTTATTGTACTGAGTCGTCTGTAAAGGATCAACCGCCCGTTCTATCTCATTGTAATAGTCCTCCTGCCAGCGAATGTCACGGTATGAATAATGCCCCGGCATGTTTTCAATCAGAAAAACGGCGGCTCGTAGTTTCAGACTGTCGGCAGGATTGCGACGGTAGTATTCCAAAACCTGCTCCAGGTTTTTCCGGTTTTGCCCGGCCATCTTTAATGCTCTTTCCAGCGGCGTATTTTGACATGCCGGAAAAAGAAATACAAACAGTACGTATATTAAAACATTTCTCATTGCCTTTAATTTATATCTGTAATCAATGTTCGGACAGCAAAAGATAATTTCCTTATCCGCTCAAATAAAAACCCTTGTCGGGACAAGGCTCTGCCTGTCTTCGGTATGCGAGGCGGAACCTCGCAAGATAAATCGAACGAGGCAGATCCTCTCCCGATCAAGGGGTACCTGATAATTCAACATATTCCTCTTAATTCGGGACTGACTGTTGCAATATCTCAGGTGGTGAAACTGAAAAACTTCCAACCGTAGCGAAATACAAAACCGGAAGTATGATCAGGAAACACAGTGCACCGTACCAAACCGGATGCACCTTTTCCTTCCGTACGATCTTCAACAATATCACCGCCATTACAAATACAAGCAGTAATATATATACGCTTATTATAACTATTCCTATAGCTATTCCCATATTTTTTAATTTAATTTTTCGCAAACCTTTTTGTTATTTTGCAAAAGAAAAGGCGTTTGCCGTTCTCCTCCCATCTTGCAATCGTGCTTCGATCGCTTCCGTCCGTCCCTGTTTTTCCCTCAAAGCACAAGGAGAAAAACACTTCATCCGGACGTCCGTCACGGAGGCAAGGCGTTGTCCAGAAAATTGCACCTCCGGCATTTCATCCTGCTATGTCTGCTTTGAGACAAGGAAGAATTTCTCTCAAACAAATATTTATTCATATCAATCGGAATATAGGTCCCTCATATCCATAAACTTCCAGTTGTCGAAAACAACGCGGTTTTCCCCGGGACGGCAGAAGGCGTACACTGCATATTCCGATCCAACGTATTTGATTTTTATTTCAAATACCTTATCGCCGACATGAAGAAACTCCATAAAGAGTTTCTTCATTCGCTGAAATTCAAGCGGCGCCTCTTTCTCTTTACCGGGAGGTATCGTGACCATGTTAGGAAAAATTCTGAATTCGTGGATCATTTCCCATTGGGTATCATCACCGGATCCGTGCGACCAGCTCTCACCACGGGCAGAAACCGTTTCAGGATCGCTGAGTTTTTCTGCATATAAAGCTACACGTCCGGTATCCGTCAATGTTTCAATATAACTGTAGGATAACAGTTTTATATCATCGTGATTGGTAACAAACCGGGCCCCCCAGTTGGCAAACAGGTTCTCAAAATTACACTCGCAGGATGTTAAAGGCTTCCCTGTTTCATAAACCGTAGAATCTGTCTGACCAAAAGCAGAAATACTAAACATAAATAAAAATAACATTTGATTTTTAATATGTATCATGAATTTATACTTTATATTTATTTTTTTGTAACTATTTTATCAACTTTCCATTTTGCAGGTAACTTGTTTCAAAATTCTTGAAAAGGCATTTGCTGTCTCCTTTTCATCCTGCGATTGTACTTCGACCGCTTTCTTCCGTCCCTGTTTTTCCCTCAAAACATAGGAAGAAAAACACTTCATCCGGATGCCCTCATGGAGGCAGGAGGTCTTTCGGAGTTCGATTTTCCGAAAGATTTCCCTGCCTTGATTGCGGTTTATTAAAAGGTTCGACATCCGTCCGGCTTTCCGACGCCGGAACGTTTCTTTCTTCTTCCCTGTTATCGAAAAGATTCATAAAACCTGATGCTTTGCTCCAGTTAAGATGCCGGTAATAACCGTTCAAATCATCCCGAAACGGGTGTGGAATATAGCAACTTAATCCACAGAATGTGTCTATGTCATACATCCCGATAAAACCAGCCGTATGCGCTTTGTACAGTACTGCCTTACTGAGTTGTTCCGTCAGGGCTCTTTTATCCGTTTCGGGAAAGGCTTTGTTGACAAAATCCATGAAATCGAATGTATATTGCTCGGCATATACATCCAAACGTTGTACCGACGGGCGGTCGAAGATGGTCATATCAAACGGCTGTCCTGCGATAGTCTGTGCCGTTACTGCCGCCAGCGCTTCCAATTCGCGGGTGTTCACTACGGATATCGTGGCCGAACGGTATAATTCATTCTCCT
>JAIRZR010000394.1 GCA_031267155.1 Prevotellaceae bacterium
AGCCCGATAATCAACAGCATAGGGCAACGCCCTATGGAATAAATACCCGACAAACGCTAAGCCCTGAAAGGGCGTAATCAAATGAAACAAACCTGATTCCGCCCCGTTGGGGCTTGACGGTGAGGGCGCATTTTCTACACAGGGCGTTGCCGGCGTTGCCCTGTGCTATTGATACCGTTCTTTCAGAGCTTCTTATGGCTTAACTTGATGACATTGGTCTCCAGACTACGCCGAGCTTGTGGTGTTGGGGCAGACTTTCGCGGGTTGCGACGGTCTGTTCGGAGTGTCGGAGGAGACTTTCGCAGGTTGCGACGGTCTGTCCAGGTCGTTGGGAGAGGCTGTCGCAAGTTGCGCCAGTATGTCCGGAGTGTCGGGGGAGACTTTCGCAAGTTGCGCCAGTCTGTCCGGAGCGCTGGGGGAGACTTTCGCAAGTTGCGCCAGTATGTCCGGAGTGTTGGGGGAGACTTTCGCGGGTTGCGACGGTCTGTCCGGAGTGTCGGGGCTGACTGTGAGATCTCGACGAAAGACAGTAGCGTACCTTTAAATAGTGTCCTGCCGGCATGTTTTATCGTCTATAACATCTCTGTACTCAAGTCCTTCGGTATATATTTTCATTGCCCGGAAACTCATTCCCATGCTTGCATATCCGCCATCGTGATAGAGATTTTGCATCGTAACCTTGCGGGTAAGGTTCGAAAACAGAGTAATCACATAATCGGCACATTCTTCAGCCGTAGCGTTTCCCAGCGGAGACATGCGGTCGGAAAAATCCATCAGATTGTCGAATCCCATGATTCCGCTTCCTGCGGTAGTCATTGTCGGAGACTGCGATACGGTATTGATTCTTATATTCTTTTCACGTCCGTAAATATATCCGAAACTGCGGACAATCGATTCCAGCAACGCCTTTGCATCCGCCATATCGCCGTACCCGTACAGTGTACGCTGCGCAGCCACATAGCTTAAAGCGACAACGGAACCCCATTCGTTGATAGCGTCGCGCTTGCGGCAGATATGCAGTATCTTGTGCAGGGAAATTGCCGAAATATCCAGTGTCTGCGACAGGAGATCATAGTCCAGGTCGTCATAAGTCCGTCCTTTCCTGACGTTTGGCGACATCCCGATGGAATGCAGGACGAAATCCAGGTTTCCATCCAGATATTTCACCGATTTTTCGATCAAACTGTCCAGATCGCTCACTTTCGTAGCATCGGCGGGGATAACTGTCGTCCCGCACTTTTCCGCAAGCTCGTCAATTTGCCCCAGTCTTATTGATACAGGGGTGTTTGTCAGCACAAAAGAAGCTCCCTCTTCGTAAGCCTTCTCTGCAATTTTCCATCCTATGGACTTTTCATTAAGCGCTCCGAAAATCAAGCCCCGTTTACCTTTAAGTAAATTATAACTCATAAAATATTAATTTTAAATAACCAAAATTCAAGTATAAACAAATATGAACCCGGTTTTGATTAATTATTTCACATCGAAATCCAGCATCAGCCTGTTTTCTATATAGCCTTTAAGATTATAGCCTGTTTCTACCCGTCCCACTCCCTCGGGTGTTCCCGTGAAAATCAAATCGCCTATTTTCAGGGTAATAAACTGCGAAACGTAGGCGATAATCCTGCTGAACGGGAAAATCAGGCTGGAGGAATTGCCCTCCTGTACCGTAACGCCGTTCAGTTCCAGATGAAAATTTATGTCCCTGATATCCCTGAAATCGCCGGGCAGGATAAAATCCGGGCTTACCGGCGCCGAACAGTCGAATCCCTTGGCGATTTCCCATGGCAATCCCCTTTTGCGGCACTCATCCTGCATATCCCTGGCAGTAAAATCGATACCCAGGCCTATGGCGGAAATATACCTTGCCGCAAACTGTTCGGGAATACTCCTGCCGATACGTCCTATCCGCAAAACCAGCTCGGTTTCGTAATGCAGGTTTTTCGTGAAATCGGGATAGAAAAACGGCTGGTTATTACGGAGCAGCGCCGTCTCCGGCTTCAGGAAAAATACGGGATTTTGAGGCGTTTCACCTGCAAATTCTTCTATATGCCTGGCATAATTCATGCCTATACAAATGATTTTCATTCTTTTCTTACAATTTTGCGCGCAAATATACGACTTTTGACCGGATGCGGAGGATATTGAACATAAATCAGCCGCATTTGTTCTTCTTTATATAAAATTATCAAGGTGTTATGAAAACAATTGCCGACTATTCGTTCAGACGTATTTTCAAACAGTCCATAGTTTACGGAGTGGCGCTGGGCGGTTTTCTGGAGATGATGAATATTCTGGATCATACTCTTGGTTTTCAGGAACAGTCCCAGGTTGTCAATAATATTAAGTATATGATCCGCATTTTGGGACTTCTGTCGTGCGTTACAATTTTCCGTAAATGGACGGGCGGATACATTTCTTTCGAAAAAGCATTCGTATTCTGCCTGTTCACGTTTGTGTTTGCCATGTTCACCTGCGACTCGATGGTCTGCATCACGTTCAATCTCTATCCTGAACTGCTGCACAACAAAATAGCAGCGATGAAAGAAACGCTGACGAACGCAGGCGTTTCAAATCGCCTGGTCGAACTCAGTGCAAACTGTGCTCTGTGGGAGAAAAATCCCTACTATGTCATATTTTCATTTGTTATATGGACGCTGTTTGTGGGGCCTGTTCTCTCTTTCATATTTGCATTGATGATGCAGAAAAACAGGAAATTTTGAATTTTGCGATGCGTCAAGAAATTTCGTATAATTCAAAATTGACATTTAGCCGTCAACTGTCTGCAAAAATCTTTTATATTCCTGAAAGTAACATGGCGATTGAGCGAGGTCCGTTCTATTTTCAAAGAGTTTTCCTTTATTTCCAGCGGAAATCCAATGACATATTTTTCCCGGTTTAGCGAACTGAACCTCAAATCGTACAGAGTCACTTTCCCGTCTGTTTCGTCAAAGACATACCAGTCTTTAGTGAAACGTTTAAGTTTCCTGAAACTGTCATAAGCTTCGAATCTTTTTTCCAGAGATTCGTTTTTCGGGATATAATCGAATTTTGTTCTTTTTTTCCAAAAGCCATAATATACTCCTGCATAATAGCCTTCGCCGCTGTCTATGACAACTTTCCACGCGAGGTTCGACAGCGGCAGGGGAGAGGATAATATGCGTTTCGGAGAGATATCGTCTCTGATACACTGTATCTCCGCCGTTGTTTCGACCGTAAATTTGACCATGGCTGAAAATGATATGTAACATACAGAAAACAGAAGGGCTAATGCCGCAAGCATAAATTTGGCGATATGCTTTTTTATGATAAAAATATATAATACGGATATAAGCAAAACAGGTATCAAATACAGTAAATCAAACACATTCACTGCATCATAAGCTATTCTGGCATGTGAAAAGGGTTCGAAAATGCCTGTTCCGTATGTGTTGAACAAATCCAACAGTAAATGCGAAAGCCAGGCTGTTGCCGATATTTTCAGCCACTTGAAATAACTGCGCCTGTCGCCTTTATATATTCTGTTTATCAATAGCGCCAATAAAGGTGAACATAATGCCCACAACAGAAGCGAATGTGAAAATCCCCTGTGAAAAAGCATGGAACTTTCAGTGGAAATAAAAGGCTGAAAAACAGTATCCAAATCGGGAATACTGCCGGCTATTGCACCCCATATAAGAGGTTTTGACCTGTCTTTTTCTCCGGAAAATAACTGTCCAAGCGCAACGCCTGTCAAAATGTGAGTCAATGAATCCATCGTCCTGAATAATTAAAATACGCTGCAAACGTAGGGAAAATTTCCAAATCCCGCAAAAAATAAAAAACAGGACTCGCTATCGGACTACAAACTGTCATCACATTCAAGCCTTAAAAGGCTTGTGGGCTGTCAAAATCTGGGGGTAAATTTTAAAATTTATCCCTCAGATTTTTAACACCCCACCCTACGGGTGGGGTGTTAAAAATGTTGATTCTGCTGAAAATAATTACGTTCCATTTTATGAATTACAATAATGTCACACCTTCGGCGTTTTGTAAGGTTTGTGTTTGTTGTTTTGCTATAAAA
>JAIRZR010000449.1 GCA_031267155.1 Prevotellaceae bacterium
TATGAGAGTTGACGAAAACGGTAATATAATAGAACATGCTGAAACGCCTTCCGTAATTGTCAATAATTGGGAAATAAAAAACAGCAAGCTGTAAAAGCGAGGGATTTTCCCCCCTCCCCCTTCGGAAAGAGACATTAAGGGAGAGAGGAATTCTGCAGATTATATTTCGAATTCAAAACCGAGCGGCAGCAAATCTTTTATGCTTTCGACCATTTGAATCTTTTCCGATCCGGCCATGAAGACGCGTATATTCTTCCGGAAACGCTGTTCGCACTGCAATAAGGATTGACGGCATAAACCGCAGGGATATACGGGTTTTCTGCAGGGGATTCCCGAAACGGACGAGGCTATTGCAATTGCAGTTACGGGAGTTTCGGGACAGCGCGAATTGGCATAAAACAGCGCAACTCTTTCGGCGCATATACCCGATGGATAAGCCGTATTTTCCTGATTGCCGCCTTCTATAATTTCCCCGTTTTCCAAAAGAACCGCCGCACCCACATTGAACTTCGAAAAGGGAGCGTATGAGGCCGAACAGGCAGAATACGCCGCCTTTATCAAGTCCATGTATATACTGTCAAGTTCTTCGTCCGGACTGTATTCCGTAACGGGGATAATCAGATTGAATCTATTCATATTCTATTCTTTTAAAGATGCAAAATAAACAGGATGGAACAGTTGATTTTATGTTTCCGGCAATTGCTGGAAATATACTTTTGTACATGGACAAAACCGCATTTCCTGCTGGAAATATACTTTTGTACGTGAACAAAACCGCATTTCCTGCTGGAAATATACTTTTGTACGTGAACAAAACCGCATTTCCTGCTGGAAATATGCTTTTGTACGTGAACAAAACCGCATTTCCTGCTGGAAATATGCTTTCGGCAATTGCCGGAAAGGCAAACAATCGATTATTCATTCCTGACATATTACATGTTATTACATAAACCGGATAAAGTTCATTGAATTATTCCGTCTATCATTGTCAGTTTCCTGTCCGACATTTCTGCCAGATTATCATCGTGAGTTACAATGACGACCGTTTGTCCAAGCTCGTCTCTTAGCCTGAAAAACAGCCTGTGCAGTTCGGTTCTGTTATGAGTGTCGAGGTTTCCCGAAGGCTCGTCGGCTAAAATAATATCGGGACTGTTTATCATCGCTCTCGCAACGGCAACACGCTGCTGTTCACCGCCCGACAGCTCTTCGGGCTTGTGCATCAGCCTGTCGGAAAGATTGAGAAACGCCAGGAGTTCCCTTGCGCGTTCCATAACCTGCTGTTTGCTGTTTTTTGCGATATATCCGGGGATGCAGACATTTTCCAGAGCTGTAAATTCGGGCAGCAGGTGATGAAACTGGAAAACAAATCCGATATGCCTGTTCCTGAACCGTGCCATTTTGTCCGAACTGTAATCGAACACCGGAACGCCTTCGATCAGTATTTCCCCGCTGTCGGGACGGCTCAGGGTTCCAAGTATCTGAAGAAAAGTGCTTTTCCCCGCCCCGCTCGGTCCGACAATGGATATCACCTCGCCTTTTTCTATGGTCAGATCAATACCCTTGAGCACTTTAAGATTCCCGAAAGATTTTGTTATGTTTTTTGATACAATCATTCTCTACTTTTTTGCAAATAACAGGTCTGCCAGAGCTATAGCCGAAGCGGCTTCAACAATCACGGGAATCCTCAGTGCAATACATGCATCGTGCCGTCCTCCGGCTTTCAGTACATCCATTTCGCGCGTTTCGAAATTGAAGGTTTTCTGTTCCCGTCCTATGCTCGAAGTGGGCTTTACGGCGATATTTACAGTGATGTCGTTTCCATTGGATATTCCTCCGTTTATTCCTCCTGCATTGTTTGTAAGCGTCTCGCCTTCCGGCGATACAAAGGAATCATTATGTTCGCTCCCCTTCATGTTCGCAGCGTCGAAACCGGCGCCGAATTCAACTCCCTTTACTCCCGGTATCGAGAAGAGTATGTGGGACAAAACAGATTCGACGCTGTCGAAAAACGGGTTGCCTGTTCCGGCGGGAAGACCCGATATCCGGCACCGGATTAATCCCCCGACAGAATCGTTTTCGGCTAAAACCTCTTCGATTTTAGCCTGTATATCCTCACTGCCTCCTACTTTTGCAAGAACAGCTTCGATGTTTACCGGCGAAATTATTTTTTTCGCTACAACTCCCGCAGCCACGATTCCCAGGGTGATGCGTCCCGAAAAATGTCCTCCGCCTCTCGGATCATTGAATCCATTAAATTTCTTATATCCCGAAAAATCGGCGTGACCGGGTCGCGGTACCGCCATAAAACGCCCGTAATCGGATGAGCGGGTATTTTCGTTTCTGAACAGTATGGTAATGGGCGCTCCCGTCGTGCAGTCCCTGTAAACGCCGCTAAGAATCTCGGGCATATCGGCTTCAATGCGGGGAGTGGTTCCCCGTGCGCCGCTTTTCCTTCTGTTCAGGTCGGCTGTGAAATCGTCCAGCGACAGGGGAATACCTTCGGGACAGCCGTCTATGCAGATACCTGTTCCCTCGCCGTGCGATTCTCCAAAAATATGTACACGAAAAAATCTTCCGAATGAATTCATTACTCGTCCTCTCCTGTTTCAGAATCACCCTCTTCAGTTCCGGAATCACCCTCTTCGACTTCAGAATCACCCTCTTCGGTTCCGGAATCACCCTCTTCGGTTTCGGAATCATCTTCTTCGATTTCAGGATCATCTTCTTCAGTTTCGGAATCATCCTCTTCGATTTCAGGCTCGTTCAACACTAAATTCCTGATGACTTCGGAACCCTCGTCCAACACTAAATTCCTGATGATTGTCGCATCCCTATAGTTGTAATACAGAATGCTTTTTTCTCTGGCTTCGACATCAAGTTCGCGGTAAACGGTCATTTCCGAAAAACTGCCTCCCGAAATATTTACTTTGACATTATTTGATTTCAGTCCAAACATTTTGACAAGACTTCCTCCGTTGATATTTATCTGTACAGTATCGGAAATTCCTGTAATCTCGACAGTTGAACCGCTTATCATTGACTGTATTCTTTTACATTCGATTCTGCCCGTCATGGAACTTTTGCCTGACAAAACAAGCTCCAGGCCTCCTGTTCTCAATGTATCCATTATCTGTATTTTGGAAGATGAAACCATTATAGCTTCAAGAGAATCCTTCGTCACATATATTTTCACCGAAACTTTATTTGGAAATTCTACTTCCGGATTTCTGTAGAAATATAAAATGCCGTTTTTTATTTCGGATTTTACATGCATGATTGCTTCCTCGTCCGATTCTATCCTGACAGTCGGAGTTTTACCATTGGACAGATACAATTCGAATCCATCCTGTACGCCAATTCCCGAGAAATTGTTCGGCGAATATTCATATACTCCCTGCCTGCCTGTCAAATCAATTTCATCCTTGCAGGAAACCAGCAAAGCTGCGCAAATAATTATATATATATATCTTTTCATTAATAGAATTTTAAAATTTCAGGCACAAATTTATACAATATTTTTAAATATGGATAAATTATATGGCAATTTGTTGTATAACAAATTCATTTGGGCGACAAAATTCCGTATTTCGATTGCATGCAGAGCATTAATATCAATGGAAAACCGTTTATCAGGACAATTTCTTTTGTCTGACAGGTGGAAAACAGGTTCCCCCTACTCTTAGCATGACGTAGAAAAGACTACGCCGAGCAGGGGTTCACACCTCCCGTCTACGGGAGTTCGCACCTCCCAA
>JAIRZR010000455.1 GCA_031267155.1 Prevotellaceae bacterium
GGAGAGGAGCTTTACCCCGAACTGCGCCTGCGGCTTGTTCGGGGTTATCCATCTTAAACTCCTTACGGAGTTTGTCCGCAATGTACAAAACTGCCCCGCGCACTGTATATAAAGGAATAAATTTTGAGCAATTCCGTTTTTACTTTCTTGTCTATACCTTCAATATCTAAATTTACACCCTCATTTACACCCTCATTTATTATATCATCAACAATAATTTTATAGCTTCCTGTTTTATTATTAGAGCCAGCAAAACTTATCAATCTATAGTCTTTAAACTGCTGAACCAAGCATGATTTTGATTTTCTTATCATTATCTTTTTCCATACGCTTATTCTTCGTCGTTTAATTCATTTTCCATCAGATATTTAAGAACAGTTCATCCTACAATTTATATATACGTTAGCCACCCCTTTCTATCTTCTCAAAATACTGTTTATTTGTATATTCACGTTATCATCAAATTATTGTTTTTTTCCCGCAAAGATAAGCAATATAATTGAATTGTCAGGAATTATGCTGAAACTTAATAAATAATTGCTGGCGCGTCGTCCCTTAATTTCATCACCTTTGCCGGCAGTTCAATACCTGATTATGTAAACCTGCGAAGCAGCGAGATGAAAAAACGTTACCGGAACTGAAACAACAAATGTGCCAATTATAAGATTGGTGAGTTTAGCATTTACAGTTCCTTGAGTATATTATGGATATGTACCATTCCCTTGTATTCATTATCGTGGAGGACTATCAGCTGGGTTATTGAACGGCTTTCCATAAGATTAAAAGCTTGTATTGCCAGTTCGTCATAATCGACAGTTACCGGATTTTTACTCATAATATCCTTCGCTTTCAAGTGAATGAAATCTTTTCTTTTCTCCAGCATGCGTCTCAGATCGCCGTCGGTTATAATTCCCTCCAGTTTGCCATTATCCAAAACAGCCGTGGCGCCCAGCATTTTGGACGAGATTTCGATGATAACCTCTTCCAGACCGGTATCTTTCCCGACAACAGGCTTTTCCTTGCCGATAACATCGGCGACCCTGAGATACAATTTTTTACCCAGAGATCCGCCCGGATGAAAGCGTGCAAAGTCCTCCGAAGAGAATCCCCTGAGTTTCAGCAGGCATATTGCCAAAGCGTCGCCCGTAACCAAATGTGCAGTTGTGCTTGAAGTAGGAGCCAGATTGTACGGGCAAGCCTCCGCATCTACATACGCTTTCAACCTGTAATCAGCCTGTTCTTCGAGATACGATTCCGGAGTTGAGACCAGCGAAACGATTTTGTTTCCCATATTTTTGATTAAGGGTACAAGCGCCTTTATTTCGGGAGTATTCCCGCTTTTCGACAGGCACAGGATAATATCGTCGGAAGTTATTGTACCCAGATCCCCGTGAATGGCATCCACCGCGTGCATAAAAATCGCCGGAGTGCCGGTGGAATTTAATGTAGCGACTATTTTTTGCGCAATAATCGCACTTTTGCCCACTCCGGTAGCGATCAGCCGTCCCCTGCCTGCGAAAATTGCCTCAACCGTTTTCTCGAAATCATCATCAACAAAAGCAATCAGTCCGTCAATCGCTTTTGCCTCCGTACCTATTGTATCAATCGCCCATTTTTTAATATCGCTCATATCCGTCATTATTTTGATCTCGCAAAAGTAACACATATTTTCGAATCCATTTAACAAAAGCGATTATTTGGCTTAATTTGATTCTTCCGGCGCCAGGAAACTGTTGTGAAATAAACTGACTGTTATATTCCGCAGAGGAAGATAATGTACATCAGATAATCTTTTGGTTATTTTTCGTTTGCGCTTAGCCTGCTGTTACTTTTTCCTTTGATAACGGTCTGTCATTTTCTAAAATTTGATACAGAGTTTCAACTCGAGCATCAAGGTGCAAACTCGCCACAAGATCTCTTTTAACAGAATATATTTCCTTTTTCAAACCCGTTTGCACCCTGTCAATCTTGACGTCCAGTTTGGCCTCCAACCTGTCAATTTTAGCATCCACCCTGTCAATCCTGGCATCCAGTTTGTCAATGTCTGCTTTCAATTCTGTCTGCACCCTGTCAATCTTGACATCCAATTTGTCAATGTCTGCTTTCAATTCTGTCTGCACCTTGTCAATGTCTGCTTTCAATTCCGCCTGTACCCTGTCAATTTTGGCGTCCAACTTATCGAATTTAACATCGACCTTATCGAATTTAACATCCATCTTATCATCCAGGTTTTTGAATGAAACTATCAATGCGTCCAGTTTCTCGTCCCTGGCGCCCAATGATTTGAAGCGCGCTATCAGAAACCATATCCCGCTCGCCACCACAGCAATTATACTTAGCGCTATGCTTATATCCGTTAATGTTAATCCTTCTATCATATCAATACCTTCCTTTTTTAATTTCAATAAGGATACAAAGGTAAATATTTTTTTTAATTCAGAATTTCATTGACAAATTTTCCTGTTTCGCCGCAATCATCAAGTTCACGGAGGATTCAGAACTCGAAATCAAAATCATTCAGTTCGTCGAGTTTTTTTGTTTCCTCTTCCGAGAGTTCGAGTTGCAGCATTTCGGCAATCTTTTCAGCTCCGATACCCCAGAGTTCGCCCAGGAGTTCTGCCACGCTGTTTTTCTGGGCGGGTTCGAACTGTCCGAAAGCGCGGCGGAGAAATACAAGTGCGCGATAAAACTCTTCGTCGTCAAGCGAATTGATATACGCGTCGAGTCCTTTCCACAGCGAAATTCTCGACAGCAGAGCATATCTGTTTCTACTCGAAAGGCCTTCGAACCAGCCGGCGCCAAGGTCGGCGGGAAGTCCCGGCGACAGGCGTCTTGAAACCTCTTTAGCACAATCGTCGTCCGAAACAGAATTGTGGTCAAGCATTATGGAGTACGCCATTCCCGAGAGGATTGTGTTCAAATCGTCGCGTACAGCCAGCTGTCCCAGTTCGTTTTGCCACAATTTAACATCCACGTAATCATACATCTCCTGAGAGACAAGCTCCATCAGGCTGATACATTCGCCGATTTCCTTTGCGGCTTTGTTATCGCAGCCGGATGCGGAAACCAGCAGCAGTGAAGCCCTGAGAAACAGCTGGCTGAGAATCGGTTTCAGCGGTTCGAGATTAAACCGCCTGATATCGCCGTACTGGATCAGGACAGACAGCTCGTGCGCTGCGCGTACCGTTTCCTTAAAATCCTCGGAATCGACAATCAAGCCCTGCAGTATGTTTATGGCATTTTCGAACAGTTTCGTCAGGCTGCACTCGCAGGCTTCGCGGATAATAAGCGCCGCTTCCGAAACCGCGACGCACTGATTAAGACGTTCTTTCAGCTGGTGAGCCGCAGCGAGTTCTATCGTTTCGCCCTTGAGGTTTGTTTCCACGATTTCGATCTCGACTTCGGGCGTCCAGCGCAGTTCCCACAATTCCTTCCATGTAGCGCTGTCCTGACTGACAGGCAGCTCGCGGGCAAAATTAATATTCAGAACCCTCAGCCTGTGTAAAAATGTGGAACGGTTGAGATCGATAAAAGCAGCCTCCACGGATTTAACCTTGTGATTTTCCCTTAAATCCAGTTCCAGAGCTTTTGCAACCGGCGATTTGTAATCGGCAAGCTTCAATCGCCGCAGTTCCTGATACATGTTTTCCTGAACGGGAGTCTGTCCCAGGCTTTCGGGCAGCGAGCCGATTGCAGTCCCTGTGTCCACCCTGTTCAGGGCTATGGCGACAACCGAAAGATCGCCTCCTCCAAAGCAGGTTACCGCCGCATCGTGCAGGTCGCGAAGCACGGGCAGGGAACCCGAACGCATTGATGCAAGGGATTCTGCAAGCCTGACGGCTTCAATTACACTCGCCGGAGACGCATTGTATCCCGCCCGGCGCTGTTCCTGTGCAATTTGCGAAAGATATATTGCCGGAAGCTGCTCCAGGCGGTTTTCCTGCATCGCATTCCACATGCTTTCAAAATAACAGGGCGCACGGTTTCCGGCTCCGTATCCCGTCCTGCTGCTCAACCGCAGGTACGAATACGGCATCAGGGCTATTTTCGTCGAGGTTTTCGGAACAGTTTTCAGTTCCCGGTCGGAAAGCGCAGGCTCGTCGCCGGTTATGCCCGACACATGATAGGCTCCGACAACAACGACAATATCGTCAATCCCGAATCCCCCGGCAAGGGCTTTCTCTATTTCCCTTCGCATGTGCGCCTCCCGCAGTTTGTTATACGAATAGTCGTATGGAGCGGCTTCATATTCCCTGTCAACAAGCATTTCCCTGACCTCCTTCGACTGAAGTTTCAATCCCTCCCTGAAAGTGTCCCTGTTCAGGTTATGCTCGAAATATCTTTCCCAGTAGCTTTCATAGTCGTCTTCATTATAATGATTTGCAATCCTGCTGTACAGTCCGTTATGATATTCGTAAAAATCCTTTGCCTCGTCGCTGGCGGTTTTATTTTCATACTCCCTTAACTTCAACAGGATATTTGACGGGAGGTCTATAAAACGCACATCGCACCTGTTCTTTTTACCCCAGCATATTGCCTGATATTCGGGAGAATAGGCGGCAAAGGGATACAGCGCCGTTTCAACGGGAAATTCGGTTGTATAGACCAGCATCGCAATCGGAGGAACAACATTCCGGTCTGCAATGTGTTCCACAAATTCATTGGCGTCGGACGGTCCTTCTATCAAAATGCATTTCGGCTTCTTCGACTTCAGATAGTCAATAAGATGATACGAGGCGCCGGGAGACAGATGCCGGACTCCGAAGATGTTAAGATTCTCCTTCATACAGTCGCATCCTCATTCTCATTCTGCTGCCGGAATAATTCCCTGATGTACAACTCCAAAATAAACCAGACCGAAAAGACCGGCATTCCATCCCTGCAGCTGGAATCCGAGATTTTCGCCGGTCAGGCTGTTGATATGCTCATTTGGAGACCAGTCGCCCGAATCGACCAGATCGGCTTTGGCTACTCTTTTCACCAGTTCGACAGCTTCTTCGGTTTTACCCGCATGGATACGCGCCCAGCAATCCATGAAACTCAGCCAGGGCCACACGGCTCCATTATGATATGTAGCAGGCTTGTAGCCGAACTCTGCGGGGTAGTAGGGAAAAGTTTCTGCAATGCCGTACGGAGTCAGGCTCTTTGCATTCAGGGAGCTGATAATCATCTGCGCCCTGTCTTTTGGAACAACGTCAAACAGTATCCCGATTGTCTGATCCTGAAGCAGCCTGTCGTTTATTTGCCCGTCCTTCCATTTCTGACAGTAATAGTTTCCATTCCAGAGACCTCCGTCCTTAGTGGACCTGTTTATAAAGGCATATCCTTTTTGATATGCAGATTCGTATTTCTTCAGATTGTCATTATCGGCACATTCCCTGCTGAGAAATATCATCTGTTTCAGCGCCGCCAGATATATCAGTCCCGAAAAGGGCGAGTATTTTCTGTTTTCCACTCCGCGCACGTCTTTCCAGTCGCCCCAAAACGATACCTGAGCGGGAAGTCCGTCGCCGGAAGAATCTCTCGATATCAGCCAGTCCATGGCTTTGATCAGCGCGGGCAACCATTTCGCAAGGTTTTCCCTGTCATTGTAATACTGGTAAAAACGGGCTGCCCTCAGAATGAAGAAGGCATTGATATCCAGATCGTCGTTCCGTTCTATCAGCGGCAGGATTGTTGTCGGTATTTTCCCCGAAGCATGCTGGTGTGCAACGCTTTCGTCTATCATCTTCAATTCCGCATCCCTGAACAGAACCAGATGCAGCCACGAAGTCCAGTAGCTGTCGCGCTGATTCAGTTCGCAGTATCCCATTGTAAGCACATTGTTGTCTCTGGTACATTTCGTCAGGGATATTCCCGGAATCATATACCAGCGGAGATATTTGTCCAGCAGTTTGTCGCCGGTTTGCGGAATGGCGCTGTCGAACAGGACTGTTCTGTCCTTCAAAACCGACCATGTCCTGTGCACATAATCAGTCAGTTTCTCAATGTTTTCAAATTGACCGGCGCTTATCCACTCACTGTCGAAGAAAGCGGAAAGAATGTGGAAGGTTTTCTGTTCGCCCGCCTTCAGGGATACGGGTATTATCAGCTCTTTATTTTTCCACCGGGTTTTGGAGTTGCAGCTTAGCTGATAATGAGGATTTACCGCTCCCGAATATTTCTCCGCTTCATACGCCTGCGCATTTTTTGCCAGGGCAGAATCGGGACAGATGATCAGATTAAAGGTTTCGTCCACGGCAGCCGAACAGCTTAATTCCAGCAGCAGCGCGGGAAGCGAAGACGTCGCCAAGTCGTTGACGCCAAGCGGACAGAAGGTCTGCAGGTCTATTTTCGACGATATGGCGGGCGATTCGCTGTACGAGTTTCTGACAAAAGGGAAAGACCGGTCAATGTCTTTTTGCTTAAACTCCGAAAACGAATGCCGTATATTCTTCTTTTCTATATAGATCTTTATACTGCCCTTATCGGAAAGCCAGTCGCCGAGCGTCCCGGGGTTTTGAAGAATCTTTCCGTATAAATCACCGTTCTCCGAAACGTTTACTGTTAATGCAAAATTGGCGACAGGATAGCCGTCCACTACGTCCGACCTGCCGTAAATACCGTGACTGCCAAGGCTCGAAAGCGTCAATAAAATCAATAAAACTCTTTTTCTCATATCATTTCATATTAATGTTATTTATTCAAAAATTGATGCAAATGTAATACATATTTATTATATAAACCGAATTTGCTTTGAACGCACCGATAAAACTCGTACTTTTACCCAAAAAACAGACGGATATGGCAGCGTAGTCAAAAATCATTAGAAGCAACTTCCTATAAGGTAAGCTGATTTCTGTGGCTGCGGACCGAAACAATGGCTATTTACTATGAAAGCATACAGTCTGAACTGTGATTTAAGAGATTTATACATATAATATATATACGTTTTAAACCGGCCTTATATTCAAAATTTTGACCGTCTTAAATTCCAAAATCATAGTTTAGAAGAGAAAAAAAACGTAAATTTATGAAAAAAATTGATGGCAAATTCTAATTTTCAAGATTATTTTTCGAAAATTAGACGCATGGAAGGATTTTTTTTTGAAATTGTAAAATATTATTAAACAGGTATATAACAATGTTTTTTGAAGTTTCATGGAAATAAATTGTTTTTTTTTGAAAAAATTGTGTTGCAATACATTAAAATGTATTATCTTTGCCGGCATTAAATGATGTTTAACTTGTATTTATAAATTTATTATCATGACTAAAGCTGATATTGTAAATGAGGTCTCTAAGAGTACAGGAGTAGAGAGAATTACGGTACAAAAAACTGTAGAAGCGTTCATGGAGTCTGTAAAGTCTTCCTTAGCTAAAAACGAAAATGTATATCTTCGTGGATTCGGAAGTTTTATTGTTAAGAAAAGAGCTAAAAAAACAGCTCGTAACATTTCCAAGAATACGACAATTATTATTCCGGAACATTTTATTCCTGCTTTTAAACCTGCAAAGGTTTTCGTGTCCAAGGTTAAAGGTACTGTAAAAAAATAATAGCCTTATGCCTAGCGGGAAGAAAAGAAAGAGACATAAAATGGCAACTCACAAGCGCAAAAAACGTCTGCGCAAGAATCGGCACAAAAAGAGGAAGTAACATTTCTTGTCGAGAGTTGAAGAAAATGAACCTAAAGACCTTTTTTTGGGGTCTTTAGGTTTTGTCTTAAATATTATTATTAAAAAATGGGAATTTAAATTTTGTATTATGATTAACAGGGAGTTAGTTATAGATGTAGCTTCCTCCGGTATTTCGATTGCATTACTTGAAAACAGGAAAATAGTTGAACTTAGCAGGGATACTGTTGTCAGTGGCGATTTTTCCGTTGCCGACATTTATTTGGGTAAAGTCAAAAAAATTATGCCTTCGCTGAATGCTGCATTTGTTGATATTGGGCATGAAAAAGATGCTTTTATCCATTATCTGGATTTGGGATACCATTTCCAGTCCTTGAATAATTTTGTTATTCACAACACTTCAAATACAAAAAAACAGTCTTTTATAAAAGCCAAAATGGCTGAACCGCTTGCAAAAGAAGGAAAAATAACTTCCTTCCTGAAACAGGGACAACCAATAGTGGTACAGATTGTTAAAGAGGCTATCTCGACAAAGGGGCCACGACTTACTTCCGAAATCTCTATTGCAGGAAGAAATATGGTGCTTATGCCTTTTTCGGATAAAATTTCAATTTCTCAAAAAATTTCTTCCAACGAGGAGAAAAAAAGATTGAGACGATTGATTAAAAGCGAGCTTCCACCTAATTATGGGGTAATTGTGAGAACTGCTGCCGAGGGTAAGAGCGGAGAAACTTTGAAGGACGAACTGTCATTGCTGATAGGACGATGGGATGAATGTTGCAACAAGCTGAAAACATTCAGGAGACCCGAATTATTGATAAGGGAAATAAACCGTACCTCAGCCATTTTGCGGGATATGCTGAATGGCTCATTTAACAATATTTATGTTAACAATCAATCTGTCTATAACGAGATAAGGGAATTTATAACCAATATAGAGCCTGAAAAAGAGAAAATTGCAAAGCTATACAGGGGAAAAACGGGTATTTTTGAACACTATGGCATCGCTAAACAGATTAAAAGCATATTTGGACGTGTTGTATCCTTGAAAACAGGTGCATATATGATAATCGAACATACCGAAGCGTTACATGTTATTGATGTAAACAGCGGAATAAGAATGAAATCCGGCAACAGCCAGGAAACTCATGCTCTTGAGGTAAATCTCCTTGCGGCAGAAGAAATTGCACGCCAGCTCCGCGTCCGGGATATAGGTGGAATAATTGTTATCGATTTTATCGATATGCATAATTCCGACAATAAATTGTTAGTATATAATAAAATACAAAAACTGATGGAAAACGACAGGGCTAAACACAATATCCTGCCTTTGACAAAATTCGGACTTATGCAAATCACCCGGCAAAGGGTTCGCCCCGAGCTTAATATAAAGAACGGCGAGACTTGTCCTACCTGTCACGGTTCAGGACATATTTCTCCAAGTGTTGTGTTTGACAGCCAGTTAAAAAGTCAGATCGCATATTTTGTAAGTAAAGCCAAGGACAAATACCTGACGGTGGCTGTTCATCCGTATGTCGCTGCTTATCTGAAAAAAGGCTTTCCTTCTTTAAGGCTAAAATGGTGTTTTCAATATAAATGTCGCATAAAAATTAAGGCCGATTCTTCTTTCAGTTATTTGGAGTCAAAAATATATAACAAAAATGGAAAAAAACTTAACGAGTAATAGAATTTGGTATCGTTAATTTAGTATGGTTTTATTACCTTTGCGTCCAAAAAAGTATATGAAATGTCCGAGATGTGGCAGCGAAAATTACGACAAAGATGGTAATTACATTCTTTACACTGGTATCTTTGAACGCCTTTTATCACCCCATTACACGGTGATTCAAAAGTCAGATGTAAAGTCGACAGAAATGCGACGACTGGCATTGAAATTATATTTAAAGTCCTGGATTCAGATTTACAGGTAGAATCTTGAAGATAAGCTATGGAATTATTATCAATGGATAAACAAAGAAAATACATACTTATGTGGGGTCAAAAAAACTGCCGATGGATATTGGATTACTGTTGATAGATATAGAAGAAAGTATCTCTCTTTTATCTGTGGACAGACCCAACATCGACAGGAATGAAAATTGTGGAATTAAATAAAATTTTTAGTCCACTATCGGTTTCTTCAAACAGGTGGTCGTCATACATTTTAGCGAGTGGAAATTTTGTAACACTAAGAAACCTTTCATTTTCAATTAGTACAGGTAATTCTATCTTCACATTCGGTCCGCCCTGAGAACATAGCGTAATGAGATTGCCTGCTTCAAACTTACCTTCAAGCCGGGCAAATTCGATACCTTTATCCCATGTATGCCAATTATTTACACCGGCAAACAATTTCCACATCTATTCTTTTGTAACTTCTTTGGTTACGATTGAATGAGATTTACTCCACATACGTTTATTTCTATTTTTAATAAGACAATCAATTATCGGTACAAAGATAATAATATTTATACTATGTATACTTATTGATTATTTTTTTTAAAATAATTGTTGAACGCAGTGAAATCCATAGATTTAAAAATATGGTGTATGAAAAGTTTCATCGCAATAGTTCCCGTTTTTTACTCCGCAGCTCGGTCCTCCAAAACCGCCAAATTCGGTAACACCAATAGAAAATCAAAGTTCAGACGACGTACAGAAGATCGGAAGCGCTTCTAACGAGAAAATGGTAGAATGCTTCAGGACATACATCCATCAGGCAAGCGGCTCGGTTAACCTGTTTAAAGCCGGAGCAACTTTAATGAAATTTCAATAGGGTAGGGGGAAGTCTATTATAGTAACTTCGCAGTATTTTGCATAAAATTAATCATTTATTCATTTTTTTTTTATCTGCTCAAATAGAACAGTTTTTTGGTTAAATCTGTTCTATGTTGACATTCTGTGCATTTATGTTGCCTGCAAATAAACATGGCCTAAAAATTTTTTGTAACTACATACCTCCTTTATCCTGTCGAGACTGTCAGTCACGCCATAGAAATAATCCTGTGTTTCACTGTCTAATCGATACAGGAATGAGGGACATTCGCTCAGCAACTCAATCTCCCTTTCCTCAGGTATTCTAAAAAAAGGAAAAAAAAGTGTCAAATCAGAAAAAAGTATTACATTTGCGTCGTGGAAGAAATGATAAGCATATACAGTATGGGGACAGAATAAAAAGCACGGTGAGCTACATGTCGGTATATCAGTATATACCTTATAATCGCATATCAAAGTTTTTTAAGGATATGTTTTCATTGCCTCTGTCCGAAGGCGGCATTGACAGTATACTTGAAGAAATGAGTCAAAAATCGGAAGTGGCATACAGAGCCATACAAGATCGTATAACAAAAAGTGAAGTTGTCGGTTCGGATGAGACCGGCTGTCGTGTAAACGGCAAAAAACACTGGTTTCATGTATGGCAAAACAGTCTTTTGACTTTTATTGTACCCTTCGCAAGCCGGGGACACAGGGTGATTGAGGAATATTTTCCGGGAGGATTTTTACATTCATTTTATGTGAGTGACTGCTGGGCGTCTCAGTTGAAAACACAGGCCAAAGCCCATCAATTGTGTATAGCCCATTTATTGCGGGAACTGTTGAACTTTTGAGAAGAGTTTGCATGACACCTGGAGTGTCAGGATGAAGGAACTGTTATATCGTGCAATAGCCCTGAAACGCACCATGCTGGCCGAAGGTTACCAAAATCCGCCGGAAGAAGTGTCAAAACTGAATAAAGAGCTGGACAGATTACTCTCAACAGATGCTTCCGGTTTTCATCGCAAAGAGCAGGCTTTTATCAAATGGACAGGATGTGTTTGCCGCTTTGGAATGTCTCGCTGAAATCGAATGTGGGAATAGTACCTGAGTAGTTACAATTTTTTTAAAAATCCTAAGAAAAATTGCAGAAAAATTGCTCAAGAAATAGTATTATAATGTCTCAAATTTATGCTTCTGATAATAAACATTATGATAAATAGCGTCCGGATTCGCCAGTCCGCGCTGGTATGCGAGTGCACGCCTGACGCCTTGCGCTTCGTTCCTCAGCGCCCTGCCACAATTATCGTGCTAAGCGTTGCGCCAACCTCTACGCTGGTCTTAAATCTTCGCTGGTCAAAGTAGTCAATCCAGCCTCTGACCGTTGCCTGTAACAAAAAATGCCTAAATACGAATTTATCTATTTGTAATTCAATGTATTTTATATAATTTCAAAAGATCAGGCATAGAAATAGTGAATCCACATAAATATTTCACCCCCCTACCCTATCCGACAAGCTAAAAAAGGCAGGTTGGGACCTGCCTTCTTATTAAATTAAATTAACTGAACTAATACATGAAAAACCAAATTACCTATATAAACGCAAACGGGCTAAATTGTTCAAAAAAAAATGAATTTTTTTATTCACATATTAAAAATATACTGACAGTCAAGTTATTTGGAACATTGAAACTTTCGACCTATCTTTGCCGCCAAAAAGATATAGTGGTATCGGCTAATAATATTACAGTAAGTTTCGGGGGATTCACCCTGTTTAACGAAATAAATTTCATGATAAATGAAAACGACCGTATAGGGCTTGTGGGCAAAAACGGCGCGGGGAAATCTACTCTCCTGAAGATATTTATGGGTTTGCAACAGCCTACATCGGGAAATATTTCCGTCCCGAAAAATTTCTCCATGGGATATCTTCCTCAACAAATGGCGATTGCTGATGGAAAAACCGTAATCAATGAAGCGATGACTGCTTTTGATCAAATCAACGAACTTGAAGAGAAAATCGAAAGCATTTCCAGCCAATTGACCTTGCGTACGGATTATGAATCGGACGAATATATTTCGCTTATCGAAAATTTACACGAAGCGACTGAACGTCACCATATTTTGGGGGGAAACGACAAGCTGGGAGATACGGAAAGAGCGCTTTTGGGACTTGGCTTCAAACGTACTGATTTCGACAGATATACATCCGAGTTTAGCGGCGGCTGGCGAATGCGTATCGAATTGGCAAAAATTCTATTGACAAAACCCCGGCTTATGCTGCTGGATGAGCCTACAAATCACCTGGATATAGAATCTATTCAATGGCTTGAGGATTATCTCAAAAACTACTATGGTGCTTTGATTCTTATTTCCCACGACCGCGCTTTTCTTGACGCCGTCACGAACAGAACGGTCGAAATATCGCTGGGAAAGGCTTACGACTACAAAGTCCCCTATTCCAGATACGTGGTACTCAGGAAGGAAAGAAGAGAACAGCAGACGGCAGCTTACGAGAACCAGCGTAGAATGATTGAAAAAACGGAAGAATTTATAGAACGTTTTCGATATAAGGCAAGCAAGGCAAATCAGGTACAGTCCCGTATTAAACAGCTGGACAAGCTGGATATTATCGAAATTGACGACGAGGACGCATCGAAACTGAATATCAAGTTTCCGCCGGCTCCACGTTCGGGAAGGGACGTGTTTAAAGCGCGGAATCTTGCTAAAAGATATGGCGGGCATACTGTGTTTTCGGGAGTAAATCTGCTTGTGGAAAGAGGCGAGAAAGTCGCGCTGGTTGGGCGTAACGGCGAGGGAAAAACCACGCTTTCGAAAATAATTGTCGGCGAAATTCCTTACGAGGAAGGCGAAGCAATTGCAGGGCACAATGTCAGGACAGGATATTTTGCTCAGAACCAGGACGATTTAATGGATGGCGACGATACTGTCCATGAAGCCCTGGATAAAGTCGCTGCCGGAGATATCCGGTCAAAACTGAGGGACATACTGGCGGCGTTTCTCTTTAAAGGAGAAGATATCGACAAGAAAGTCAGGGTTTTGTCAGGTGGCGAACGTTCGCGTTTGGCAATGGCAAAACTGATGCTTGAGCCGTATAACCTTTTGGTACTGGACGAGCCAACCAATCACATGGACATGCGCTCGAAAGATATTCTGAAAAGCACCCTGAAAGCATTTGACGGCACACTGATTGTGGTATCACACGACAGGGAATTTTTAGACGGTCTGGTCAATAAAGTTTACGAATTCAGGGATGGCGCGGTTAAGGAACATCTGGGCGGAATATACGAATTTCTGGAACGCAGAAAGCTGGAAAACCTGAACGAACTCGAACGTAAATCCGAAGCGTCGAAGCAAATGGAAGAAGCAAAGCCAAGCAGTTCCATACAGAAAAATCCTGAAAAAAAAGAAACCGGACGGCAATTGAAAAAACTTGAGTTGCAGATAAAAACCGCTGAAGAGATTATCACTGATCTGGAAGCGGAAATGACTGCTATGGACGCTTTTCTATTGCAGGAAACTCCCGGAATGGATTTCTTCAACGCGTACGAAAGTACGAAAAATGCATTGTCCGAAGAAATGGAAAAATGGAGTTTGCTGAATGAAGAACATGAACGCTTAAAATCCTTATTATAAATATGCTGTCAGAAAATAAAAACAGAAAAATAGTTGTAGGAATAACGGGCGCAAGCGGCTCATGCTACGCCTACCGGCTGCTGAAACAGTTGAGCGCCACGGATATTTGTCGCGATAACATCGCCGTGATAGTCAGTGTTAACGGATTGAAAGTTTTTGAATATGAACTCGGACCGGATGCGCTCAGGGAGATTTCCGAAAGTTTCAAAGTCTTTGATAACAGCGATTTTATGGCTCCGTTTGCTTCCGGCTCGTCATCTTTTGATACTTTGATTGTCGCTCCCTGTTCAATGGGAACTCTTGCACGCATTGCTTCGGGACTTGCTTCCGATCTTGTTTCGCGTGCGGCTGATGTTATGCTGAAGGAACGTAAACGCCTGATTCTGATGATAAGAGAAACTCCGCTCAATTCCATTCATCTCGAAAACATGCTTAGAATAACAAACGCGGGCGGAATAATCTGTCCTGCAAGTCCTTCATTCTACAGCAAACCTTCTGATATCGAATCACTAATATCTACTGTAACCGAAAGAATTTTGAGTTTGTCCGCAATCGACTGCCCCGGCAAATACGAATGGATGAAACTTTTGTAAGAATGTAATTAATTATAATTCAATATATAATAGATGATACAGATAGATGACAAGATTATAAGTCATGATATATTCGAAAAATATTTTACCTGCGACTTATCCAAATGTCTGGGAATATGTTGCGTGCACGGCGACAGCGGCGCTCCGCTGGAAGAGGAAGAGAAAGATCTTATTGAAAAATACATAGATAAAATTAAACCATATCTTACTTCGGAAGGTATATCCGTAATCGAACAGTGCGGGACTGCGACAATCGATTTCGATGGCGAGCTTGTAACTCCTTTGGTAAGAGACAGCGAGGAATGTGCATACTCCTATTTTTCGAGCAACGGGACATGTTTATGCGGAATCGAAAAGGCTTACAGAAACGGAGATATCCCTTTCAACAAACCGATTTCCTGTCATTTATATCCGATAAGAATCAGGAGGTTCGGAGACCTTACAGCTCTAAACTATGACCAGTGGCATATATGCAGTTCTGCAAGAGATTTGGGTAAAAAAGAAAAAACGCCTGTGTTTATGTTTCTAAAAGAACCTATTACCCGTAAATTTGGAGAGAAATTTTTTGACGCCTTAATGGAAATATGGGAACAAGAAATCGAGGACTTTCAAGACTGATATTACAGTTATTATCGGATTTTTTGTCTGAATTGCTTGCGATGCAGTCAATCTACCTCTTCTCTCTGATATGCGCTACACATTTTCCAGCAGTGATTTCAATCTGTCGGGAGTGATATTGTGTTCTATTTTACCGGTTTCGACGTATGAGAGCTGTCCGGTTTCTTCGGACACGACCACGGCGACAGCGTCGGTTATTTCCGTAATTCCGAGCGCTGCGCGGTGGCGCATCCCGAAATTTGCCGGGATATCCATATTCTCGCTTGACGGCAACACGCATCTCGCGGCATATATCCTGTTGTTCAGTATAATTACAGCTCCGTCGTGAAGCGGGGCATTTTTGAAGAAGATATTTTCCAGAAGCCTTACACTTGCCTGGGCGTCAATTATGTCCCCTGTTTCCACATATATCTGCAGGGAAGAAATATGTCCTATCACAATCAGCGCGCCGGTATTTTTCTTTGACATGTTCGAACACGCTTCGGCAACGACCCGGGCAATGAGCGTCTGGGTTTTAGCGCCGTTCCTGCCCGAGAAGATCTTTCCGAAAAACGAATTTCGCGAACGGATTACATACGTCGTGCCGATATGCAGCAGAAATCTCCGTATCTCCTGCTGGAACAGTATGATAAGAGCTATCATCCCAACGCCGATAAACTGCCCGAGTATCATGCTCATCAATTCCATTTTCAGGGTTTTAACGAGCAGGTAGATAACATAAAACAGGATAACGGCAATGAAGATATTCAGGGCGGCGGTACCCTTTATCAGCTTGTATACCTGATACAGGATAAATGTAACCATCAGGATGTCAAGAATGTCAATAAATGAAAAGTTTATAAAATCCATCATACAGAATATTTATTTACCTCGGCGAACACTTTTACTGCATCGGATGCTGCCTTCACATCGTGCACCCTCAAAATGTCCGCTCCGTTTTGCAAAGCTAATACATTTCCGGCAATCGTGGCAGACAGGGATTCTTCGGGCGTGATGTCGAGCAGTTTATAAAGCATCGATTTGCGCGATATGCCTGCAAGTACGGGCAGCTCAAGTATTTTGAACGAGTCCATTCCGGCGAGAAGCTCGTAGTTTCCGTCAAGCGTCTTGCTGAACCCGAATCCGGGATCTATGATGATGTCCATTACTCCGGCGTTTATCAGCTCTCCCTTTTTCCTGACGAAATACGAAACAATCTCTGCGACAATGTCCCCGTAAACGCAGTTTTCCCTGTCCTGCATTGTTTTTGGTGTCCCCCGCATGTGCATTGCGATATATGGCAGCCCGCTCTTTCCGAGACAGGGAATCATCCGGCTGTCAATATTTCCTGCCGATATGTCGTTTACAATGAAACTGCCAAATTCCTCGTAAAGCTGTTTTACGATATTCGAGCGGAAAGTGTCCACGGATATAAAGGTATCGGGGAAATGTTTTTTTACCAGAGCCATTGCCGGCCGTATGCGGCTGTATTCTTCCCTTTCATCGATATCTGCGGCGTCGGGACGCGAGGAATAGCCGCCGATATCAATAATCGTACCGCCTTCGGAAACAATGGCTTCCGCCCTGACGGCAATTTCCTTTTCTCCCGATATCCGGCTGTCTGCGTAAAACGAGTCCGGCGTAACATTCAATATTCCCATAATCACGGGCGCGGATAAATCCAGCAGTTTCCCGCCACAGTTTATTGTCCGTTTTTTTCTGAAAATCTTCATTTTATTATCGCATTTACATTCTTACGTTTATTTTTGCAACTGTCGCTTTTTTCCATTCGTCAAAAACGCCTTCGTTAATCCTGTCCCGGGCTTCCTCCGTAAGGTGCAGATAAAAAGCAAGGTTGTGAATACTTGCTATTTGTGCGCCCAGCATCTCCCTGTTAATAAACAGATGGCGCAGGTATGCTTTGGAATAGTTTTTATCGACAAACGAAACGCCATTGGGGTCAATGGGCGAAAAATCCTTCTCCCATTTCCTGTTTCTTATGTTGATAATTCCCTCCGAAGTGAACAGCATTCCGTTTCTGCCGTTTCGCGTAGGCATCACACAGTCAAACATGTCAATTCCGCGCGATATGCCTTCGAGGATGTTTACCGGAGTTCCGACTCCCATCAGGTAGCGGGGCTTGTCCTTAGGGAGAATGGAATTGACGACCTCTATCATCTCGTACATCACTTCTGCCGGCTCTCCAACAGACAATCCGCCAATCGAATATCCATCGCGATCGAAGGACGCGGCATGTTCCGCCGCCTTTCTGCGCAGTTCGGGATAAACACAGCCCTGAACGATCGGAAATACAGTCTGTCCGTATCCGTAAAGAGGCGCCGTTTCGTCGAACCGCTTCAGACATCTTTCCAGCCACTGCTGGGTGAGCGCCAGGGATTTGCTTGCGTAACTGCGGTCCGATGTTCCCGAAGGACATTCGTCGAGAGCCATTATTATGTCGGCGCCGATAATTCTTTGTATATCTACTGTGTTTTCGGGAGAAAAGAAGTGTTTCGAACCATCGATATGCGATCTGAAAGTGCAGCCTTCCGCTGTGATTTTCCGGTTTGCAGCTAATGAAAATACCTGAAATCCACCACTGTCGGTAAGCATGGGTTTATCCCATGAGACAAAGCGGTGAAGTCCGCCCGCTTCCCCTATCACGTCCACTCCGGGACGGAGATATAAATGGTATGTGTTTCCCAGAATAATCTGCGCTTTTATGTCATTCTCAAGTTCCCTGTGGAAAACGCCTTTCACCGTTCCGGCAGTTCCCACGGGCATGAAAACCGGCGTGTTTATAATTCCGTGAGCAGTTGTTATCCTGCCTGTTCTCGCGTCTGTTTTGCTGTCGTCCCTTATTTTCTCAAATTTCATTTATCCATTTCATTATTAATTATTAATCCTGACCGAGCTGATATAATCTCCCCCCAGTCTGCAAACTGCTCAGATATAATTTTTGCCAGTGCAAAGATAGTTTAAAAACCAATATCTTCGCTAAAAGCCAAGCAAAACTCTCTTAGAGTTAAGAACTAAAAACTAAAAGTGCTTGCGTGTCAGCTATCTCAAAAAGCCAGGCAACCTCTTTTTTTACTTTATCCGATCAAAAAAGAGTAAAAAAACTTGCAAAAATATTTGGCTGTTTGCAGGATTTTTCGTATATTTGCACCTGATAATCAATCGTATAATTATATGCAAAATCCGATATTCAAACAGTATAATCAGGGACTTAACTGCTTGTTTCCAATGAGGCTGGACGGGAAAATCCCTGCCGATTCGCCCGCCCGACTAGTCAAGTCAAATAGTTGATAAACTCGATATTAACAGGGTTATTGATACTTACAAAGGTGGCGGAACCACCTCATACCTCATTCGAATGATGCTCAAAGTACTGCTTTGTGCTTACCTGAACAACATTTATTCCTGTCGAAAAACAGCCAAAAATATCTGCGAAAATATCCACTGTATGTGGCTTTCGGGTATGCAGGAACCGGACTCCCACAGGGTGCAATTCAATTTGTCGCGCTAAAGCTGCGGGATTCAATTGAGGGTATTTTAGGAACTCTATAACTTTAGCCCATTGCCTATTCATTGAAATAATACTTAGTCGAAGCATGTTTTTCACACCGTTCGTACTCCATCGCTGTCCTGAGAGTTTCATTCTTTTCTGTATTACCGTACGGTGAGCGGATTCCATTGCGCCAGAGCCGGTAATGCCACAGCCGACTGTCTTGTATTGAGCATATCCCATTCAACTGTTTTTCCATATACCCACTCCCTAACCTTTGCCATAATTTCTACAAAAGATTTTTCATAATCGTAAAAATTCGGCTGACTTTTAAGTGATTCAAAATCTTCATAATACTGGGAGGCTACCGATAAAAATTCTTCTTTATTCATAATATGATGTTTTTATTACGGGTACAAAGATACTTATTTCCGCGACAATTTGAATTACACACTTCTTCGTATAATTTTTTTGCAAATACAAAAAATGTATTACCTTTGTACGCTTTTTTAAGCCAAAATGGTGGTCGTAGCTCAGTTGGTTAGAGCGTCAGATTGTGGCTCTGAAGGCCGGGGGTTCGAATCCCCTCTTCCACCCATGCAGATTAGAGTATTGAAAATCACGGTTTTATTAAGTTACGGGAATGATTAAGATACACTAAGATACAGTTTAGATACAATTAAGGATAACTCACTCCTACGCAAAAATTTAATTATGCGTAGAAAAAAAATGATTTTACCCAAACTTCGCGACAGAAACGGAGATTTAACAAAAAGATGGTATGTAGAACTTTCGCAACGAAATCCACGTGACGGACAAATGGTGCGAAAAAGATTTGAGGTATTTGAAGACTGCAATATCAATGATTTGCCGGATGCGCAAAGCAGATATCAATTTGCAGAAAGATTGATAGAAAATATCAAATACAGGATTGATATCGGATGGACGATTTTTAATGACACATCGGAAAGAGTTGAAGTAAGTTCCGCGGCTGGGTCGGAGTTTATTATGTCGGGAATCGAAACGAAGCGCACCGTCATGGTTGTCGAGTTGATATATGCGACATATCCCTTTGCGAGACAGATGTCGAGCAGTTCGGTCGCAGTGATTGAGGGCAGAAGCTGCGAATAGTCCAGCGTTCCGTGGTCTCTCAGGCAGGTGTCTGCAGGAACACCATCCGTTTAAGATGAGCGTCGCTCTCTGGCTACACTGAGTTCGTAGGCTTCGCTGCCCGTCGATGCACGTACTTCGAGTTCGGTATATTCAAGAATATTAAAGAAATAGTGTTGAGATGTGGAGACAAGTACCCTATTCCGGTACCAGCCCGAAAATGAGGCTCCGTCCTTTAATTCGGCGTCAACGGTTACAAGCGCGTTATACACATATTTTCCCGCTCCGGTAACGGAATCGATATTGTCGCCAGCAGTCAGCACAAACTGGATGACGGATTCCCGCGTTCACTTCGCAATGAGTGTAGTATTTTGCGTTATTATAAATTCATATGCCCTGTCGAAACTTATGACTGTGTCTGGATCTCCAACGTCAGCCCATCCCGCAAAGACAAAGTCTCAGGATCCCGGCAACAGGAAAGGTGGATACTTTTGTAGTTAAGAACTGAGAACTGAAAGTTAAGAGTTATCTGACAGCAGGACGTAAACGGACATTAAAGTCCTTACAGCCCTTAAAGTCTTTAATAAATAATCAACGATTAACCTGCATTGCATCGCGAAACTCTTAGTTCTTAGTTTTTAGTTCTTAACTGATTTTGTCCTTTCCCCTCCTCCTCCTCAAACTCCGTTCCTTTGCACCAATTAAAATAAATGCAATTATGCAGAAAATATCGGGAGCGGACGCAATATACCGGATGAGAAATCTCAGGCTTGTCAATGATGCAAGTTTTACGATCATCCACATCTCCTGCAACCTCAAGACAGGGGAATGCGGCGAAATCATAAAGCACGACCGCTGCAGGCTGCGCAATTCGCCTGACGCCCGTTCATCCGTAAACAGCGACCATTATCTTCCATACGAAGACCTTGACACCGGCGAACCGAA
>JAIRZR010000003.1 GCA_031267155.1 Prevotellaceae bacterium
GAAGAAAACGAAAACGGCGATATCGTCATATACGGATACTATTTCGTTTACATTCTCGACCTCAAAACCGATGAACTGCGAATGACGTTCCGCGACCGCAATCTGGACTATGACGTGGATAAATCACCCGGACTTCCACGCGGTTACGGAGTTTATACCAAACGCGATACCAGGAAGCAGGCCGTTTTCCGTCTGCAAAATGATACGCTTGCCGAATTTTTTAGCCATCCTCTGCTCGACGAAATGGACTATGGACAGAGCCTGTACTACGACGCCCCTGCTCAACAGTTCTATATCCCCGACAGAAACAGCAGAATCCATCTCGTTGATATCAATGGAAACGTGATAACCGTGTTCGATAAAATCGACGTATGCCGGTTTGTCAGGACTGAAACCGAACTGCTTGCTGTCGGCTACGAAAGTGTGTGGAAGATAAACCGTTCGGGCGCGGAACTGAAATACAGGTTTCCGCACGGCATCGCCCGCCCCGCGCCAAACAGTGACAGGGATTTGGCTGTAATAAGCGATGGCGAGGGCAATCTGATTATCCGCGACACAAAGGGTGTATTCCGCTATCGTAACGGGAAATTCGAAACCCTTATCGACAATATCAATATCCCGCGCTCGATAATGTTCGACCGCGAAGGCAATCTGTGGTTCACCTCGCGACAGGGAGTTTACAACTTTTTCAAGCTCGATTTCATCACATACAAAGTGAACCCGCAGGAGGCAGACATAGTCTATTCCATTGTCCCGATACGCGGAGACGAAGTATATTTGGCAAGCGGCAATGGAAAACTCCTGCACTTCGGCAATGGACGCTTCGAAGAACTGCATTATCCTCCGCATCCCGAATCCGCAACTGAATTTTCGTATCGCTCAATAAACATGGGCGGAACATTTTACTTTACCACCTATTCCGATATTCTTCAATACAGAAACGGCCGATTCCGCTGGCTGAACATCCCTCCCGAACAGTATCACGTTGCCTCGTGCGTAAGCGGTAATAATGAACTGGTTATCGGGGGCTGGGGAAAGCTTTTCATACTCGACAGCGCCGGCAGGAAAATCCGCGAAATACCGCATACCTCCATACGCCGTTCTACAATCTACACAGTGCAGTCCGACAGCGAGAACCGATTGTGGATTGGAGGACATGACGGAATCTGCCGGATAAGCGAAACCGACAGCCTCTACTTTTTCGGCGAAAACATCATGAATGCCGAAACCTCCGACAAAGACCGCTCGGGACGGATATGGTTCGGCTGCGAGGGACATATCTATTATACCGAGGGCGATACGCTGCGCCTGTTTATGGAATTTCCGAATGTCATTATCGGCAATCTCCGCTATACGCGCAACAATCTCATTGTCATTTCGGACAATACGGGAATAAGAATCATAGACGCCGAAACCCGGCGAACCGTACACTATGATTATTCAAACGGATATTCGTCGGGCGAACCGAGCTGGAATACGATGACCGAAGACTGCGAAGGCAATATCTGGATGGGAACGCAGGGACCGAATGTCCTGAAATTCAATCCGGCAAAACTGATGCACGGCAGCCGTCAGCCCCTGCTCCACATCACGTCGGCGCAGTATTCCGACAATAATATTGACATGACTGATCTGGACGAGGGGGCTTCGCTGAGCCACCGTCAGCGGAATTTCCGGTTTTCATTCGTCGGGCTGTGCTATTCCGATCCGCAAAACGTGAGGTACCGCTACCGTCTGATCGGATTTCAGGACGAATGGTCGCAGCCTGTCGCCGAGCGCGAAATCAGGTTCAACAACCTGTCGCCCGGTCGCTATGAGTTTCAGCTGACTGCCTGCGTGGGCGATTCCGAAATGCAGACAGCCGTCGCAGTCAGAACGTTTACTGTCCGTCCCGCTTTCTGGCAGACCTGGTGGTTCTATTCGGTATGTGCGCTGATGCTGTTACTGCTTACCGGATTTTTCGCGTACGCTTATCTCGACCGGAAAAACCGCAGGAAAATCACTGCCCTCGAACGCCAGCGACAGTTAAACAGCCTGCAGATCCAGTCTATACGCCTCCGCTCGATACCCCATTTCAACGCCAATGTACTTGCCGGAATCGAATATTATATCATGAACTTTTCGAAGGAGGAAGCCAACAGGTATCTCGCAATGTACGCCTCGTTTACCAACCTTACGCTGAACGACGTCGATCTTCCCGCCCGCACGCTCGAACAGGAAATACAGTATATCCGCCTGTATCTGGATCTCCAGAAAATGCGTTTCGGCGACAGTTTCGAGTTCAACATCGAAATCGACAGGCATGTCGACACAACGATAATGCTCCCTAACATGATTCTCCACACTCACTGCGAAAACGCTATCAAACACGGTCTGCGTCCCAAAAAGGGCAAGGGTCATCTGCAACTGAAAGCGGCGTCCATGAGCGGAGGCGACGGACTGTTTGTCAGCATCGAGGACGACGGCGTGGGACGCATCGAAGCCGAACGCATGCAGACACAGGGCACCCGTCATGGTCTGAATATCCTGACACAGCAAATCGCGCTATATAACCAAATGAATACCAAAAAGATTGTCCAGCATATTATTGACCTACACGACACTGACAACAAACCGGCAGGTACACGGATTGAAATCATAGCGCCAAAAGGATTTAATTATAACTGATGCCTGGACTGGAATATGCAGGATTATTGCTGGCGCATGTAAGCAATTGATACTGGGCGTGATGCGCTTCTTCATTCATCAAGCAAAGAGAGCAGCGCTCCGATACCCTTAGCGGAGAGAGGTACCCGGTAGAACATGCCGATAAGAGATGTGAGATGGCAGACTTGTTTTTTCGCATCAATTTTGTAGATATATTTTTTATTGATGAGGTGGCTTTTACCTGCCCGGATAAACAGAGCCGAGGGCAGGAGTTTTGTTTCCACGTCGCCGAGCCGTTCGAAGACCGATTCTTCGGTATATTTGGCGGTAAACAGTTTGCAATAGTTGCCGTCGGCCTCGAAATAGGCGATATCCATTGCAGTAGCTATCAGCGTGGAGTTGAGAGTGCGGAACGAATACGAGTGTTCGGATGTTCCGGAAGTTTCGGCGCGTCTAACAGCTTTTTTCTTCATTCGGATAATGGCTTTTGCCAGTTCAATGATATTCACCGGTTTCAGCAGATAATCCACAGCCTGAAACCTGACAGCGCGGATTATGTATTCGGGATTATTGTAAGCCGTCGTGAAAATGACATACGGAAGTTCCGACATGCCCGTCTGCAGGTGATCGAGCAGCCACAGCGAGTCATTGTCCGACAGCTGGATGTCCAGAAACAGGACGTCGGGTTTAAGTTTCAGTATTGTCTCGCTCGCCGAAGCGGCGCTGTCGCAGGTTCCTATAATCTCGATATCAGGGTGATATTCATTGATTTTCTGTATCAGGCTCAACATCGGCAGACGTTCATCTTCCACGATTATAGCCCTGTATTTTTTAATTTCGTCCATTGCCTAACCTTATTTTTAAACTGCAAAGATATTAAATAAATCTGAACTGAATCGGAATTTTAGAGAAATATTATTTTAAAGTGCTAAGAAATGCGAAATAAATAGGATGCGACAGTTTCAAGATATTGTAAACCAATTAAATCTGCAATATATCATTCATAAAAGCCGGGCGGGAGGTGATACGATGCATTGCGTTTCATTTTTTGTGTAACTCGTGGATAAACAAACCTCATTTCCACCTGATTTCAATAACAAAACAAGCTCAGTAGCATAGAAATCACAGATATATACAACCTTATTACCTAATTATCTGCTATTGGCTTTGTTATTGAAATCAGGTAGAAATATGCCCCGAAATAACAGGCATTCGATTTAATACATGTTGTAAAAATGAAATACGTGTATAAATAGGGTAATGAGGTTTTTGTATATGTGATTTCTATGCTACTGAACTTGTTTTGTTATTGAAATCAGGTGGGAATGAGGTTTTTTGGACAAAGCGTGAGATACTATTTTATCAAAAAAGTATATTGTATACAAAATAGGGCGCAATTATTTTTTTAAAAATATTCGTTCAAGTTTTTTTAATACATGATAGCCCGAAGTATGGGGTGTTAAAAATCCGGTTATTGTTTCAAAAAATATTCGTTCAAAGTTTTCTTGAGGCGTGATAGCCCGAAGGGCTTTATTTTCATAACCGCAGGTCACGACCTGCGGAAAACGGTCACCTTCTGGCCACTGCCTGAAAGGCAGGACTTTTAGAGTTAAGAACTAAAAGTTAAGAATTAAAAGTTAGCTAACGCGCGCCAGCACTCTTAGTTTTTAGTTCTTAATTTTTAACTCCAAAAGTCCTGCCTTGCAGGCAGTTTTGTCTGCGCACAGATTCCACAGGTCTTTGACCTGCAGTTATGAAAATTCGGCTTTTCAAGCCGTTTCTCAGGATAAAAGACAGTCTCGCATCACAATTTATGGAGGGTAATTTTAAATTTTTTGCATCCAATTTTTGACAGTCCACCCTCAGGAACTTTTTTATGTAGCACCTCAAAATAATATTTCGTCAAATTGGCATTATCTGCATAGTGTTATGAATATTTTTGTATCTTTGCGCCATGAACAACAATTCGTATCAGGTGTGATGTACTGAAAATAAGGGCGATATTGGTGTTCCTGCAATTTGAACAGGTTCTTGGAAGTATTAAAAATGAGATTTTCGACAATGTCAACGGCTTGCAGACGGTCGTCGGGAACATTTCGACAAATTCGATGGCTTGCGGACGACCGTCGGGAACATTTCGACAAATTCGATGGCTTGCGGACGACTGTCGGGAACATTTCGACAAATTCGATGGCTTGCGGACGACCGTCGGGAACGTTTCGACAAATTCGACGGACTGCGGATGGTCGTCGGGAACATTTCGACAAATTCGATGGCTTGCGGACGGACGTCGGGAACGTTTCGACAATGTCAATGGGTTGCGGATATTTATTAATTGTTTTATAATATATAATTTCAGATATGAAAAATTTAGTTTTGATAATTGCATGCGTGGCAGTATTTGCCGCATGTTCGCAAGGAAACAAAAAGGCGGACAAAAAATCTGCCGAAAGCTGTTGCCAGAAGGAAAAACCGGCAACTGAAAGCTGTTGCCAGAAGAAAACCCTTACGCCATTTGATAATGCGGGTTTCTACACGGCTGACGGTAAATTTAACGAAAAGGCAGCCAAGGACGCTGTCCTCATCCTGATGAAGCATTACGGTTATCCCGTTACGGACAAAACCCTCTCGCAGTTGTGGGTAAGCGATTATGGAACGGGACGTTTTGCGGAAGTGGGACTTGCAGCCATCATGTATGCCAACGATACCAAAGACAGGTATATGTTGCAGGATATATTTCTGCTGCCCAACCAGATGCTGCCAGAACACTGGCACGAAAAACCGGAAAGCGATTTGCCGGCGAAAATGGAAGGATGGCTGGTGCGCAACGGCTTGAGCTACATCGTGGGCGAAGGCGAAGATAATCTGGCTTCGTTCCCTGAAATCAAAATTCCGGCAGCTCATACCGGCGGCGTAACGGTTAAAAATGTGGTGAAAACGCTTCCGGGCGAGTTTGTTCCCCTGTCGAAAGTATTTTCGCACCACTGGCAAATTGCAGGACCTCAGGGCGCTATTATTACGGAAGTGGCAAACGTTCATGCCAATGAAGCTGTCCGCCATCAGGTTCAATCAATTAACAATCATTTTCTGGGAAAATAAACCGGTGAGAATTAAATATTAAAAATAACAAATGTATTCCGTCGGGAGCTTCTCCCGGCGGAATATTATTCTGTAAAAGTGGATTAATTTATTATTAAATAGAAATGAAAATTTTGGATTTTTCAGGTAAAACAGCGCTTGTTACAGGCGCCGCAGGAGCTATCGGCAAGGCTGTTGCACGGCAGCTGATAGAGGACGGCGCGAGCCTTGTGATTACCGATTTAAAAGAAGAGCAGGTACAGGCTGCCGCATCTGAACTGGGATGTACGGGCATGGCTGCCGACGTGACAAACGCGGAACAGGTTAAAAAAGTGGTGGATTTCGCTATCGACCGGCATGGACGCATCGACATTCTAATTAATGTTGCAGGCATTGTAGGACAGGGTCTGGTGGAAGAGATCTCCGAGGAAGAATGGGACAAAATGTTCGCAGTGAACTGTAAGGGGACTTTCCTTTTCACAAAATATGTTGTCCCGCAGATGAAGGCGAACAGGTATGGCAAAATTATCAACTATTCCTCCAAATCGGGAAAGACCGGTTCGGCGCTGATGAGTCACTACTGTGCGGCCAAGGGAGCAATTATCTCGTTTACACAGGCGCTTGCGTACGAGCTTGCCGATTACAGTATTAACGTAAACTGCGTATGCCCCGGCATTACGGATAATTCGGGCGTGTGGGCGAGTGTCTCGGCAGGATATACGGTGAATCTGCAAATGCCAAAAGACGAGGTTGTGAAAAAATTTACAGCCAAAATACCCCTGAAACGGCTGGCTACTGTGAATGATGTGGCTGCTGTAACGGCATTCCTCGCGTCTTCCGGCGCCGACTATATGACAGGACAGGCTGTCAATATCACCGGTGGACGTGAAATGCATTAAACTTTCAGAGTTAAGAACTAAAAGTTGGCTGACGCGCGCCAGCCAATTTTTAGTTCTATTAAATCAGCAAATCCCGAAGGGATGTCATTATTATAGCAAACAACAATTATTAACACCAGCTAAAAACCCTGAAAGGGGGATATTATAAATTGAAGTAAATTACATAGTTAGATATTTATAAATAAACATATTAACAAATTTACTTTGCTGTTTATTATTGAGTTATAGAAATGTATATCTATTAATTGCCTGCAGTTCATCCAAATAAAATAGAACTTCAATAAAAAGGAATTGAAATCAGGCAGGAGCGATAGTATTTGCGGTTATGGTTCCGGTTATATTTGGTGCAGGATGGGCATTTATTTATAATATGGCAGATATGGATCATGAGGAAGTTATTATATAATGTATATTAAAGACACAAAAATGAGACGCAGTTATTTCAGTTTATGTAAGCCTGTTATGGCGGCGATTGCATTGCTGTTCATAATAGCCTGTTCCCCGAAAGAGACGTTTTACTGGCAAACGAAAGGGGGAGGCATGTATTTGCTGTCGGCGGATAAAACCACTGTTGGACAACTGCTTGATAACAGTCCGGACGGCATGAAAGTCGCCGGCGAGACGGTGCGGCTGGATTCATCGACCTTTAAGATCGTCCGGCGGTACACGGCTGTCCGGGATATTGATTCCGCGAGTTTGTCGCTTGATTTCCGGCATCATTCCCGCAGTCATTTCTGGATGATACCGGCAGTGTCGTACAATGGAAACCGGTGGGGACGCGGCAGGGAACCGAAAGGAGCGGAGGAGAACGGACACTGGCGTACCTTCTCATATCGGCGCACTCCCATTCCGGGCGCAACCTACTCGGAAGGCGAGCGGTTTGCCGTAGCGAGCTGGAGCGATACGCCGGGCGGTGAATATCAGGATTTTTCCTGTTCGCTGGCGCCGGAGGAATCGCAAACGACGCATCGAATCCTCTGGCCCGAAGAGGAATTGCCGACGATGTACAGCGACCGTGACCGCTATACCGGCGGTTATAAAAAATATGTTCGCCTGAAAAAGGGCGAGACCGTAAGCCTGACTTTATACCTCGCCGTCAGCGCCGTCGAACCCGATCATCGGGCGATGCACCATTTCATGCGCAAGGCTTGGGAATATGCCGGAAAACCGCTTGTACCCGTTTTCGACGCCCGGAAACTTTGGGAACTGGGCATCCGCTACGCCTGCGAATCGCTCTGGGCGGAAGAGGGTTCGTTCAAAGGATTCAGCATCGGCCTGAACACTGAGGGTGAAAAAGGCTGGAAACAGCGTTCCGGCGGGAAATACGAAATCGGCTGGTGCGGGCAAAACGCATCGCTGGCAAATTCGCTGCTGACCGACTATATCAAAAACGGTCACACCGAATCGCTGAACAAAGCGCTGGCTGCGCTTGACGCCTGGGCTAACAACTGTCCGCTGCCCAACGGCCTGTTTGTTACGCATTACGATCATATTCTGAATCACCGGGACAATGCCGTGATGGACGCCTGCAATCTGGGCGCCGCCGCCTTGAATTTCTTCGAAGCCAGCGACCTGACACGCGCCGCCGGTGTCGACAGGCCGCAGTATGAGCGCATTGCCCGTAACATTTGCGACTTTGTCAAAGCCGACCAGCAGCCCGAAGGCTTGTATGCGCGGGGATGGACGCCGGACGGGAAATGCTATGTCCGCGAAGGCACTATCGGCTGTTTTCTGGTTCCCCCGATGCTGGAGGCTTACCGGCGTTCGGGCGATTCGGCGTATCTCGTTTCGGCTACAAAAGCGTACACTTACTATCTGAAGGGATTGAAAACCGACGGATACACCACTGCCGGCGCGCTGGATACATGGTGTATCGACAAGGAATCGTCGGCGCCCCTGCTGCGATCGTCGCTGATGCTCTACGAAATAACCGGCAATCCTGCCTGTCTCGACGATGCAGTGTCGGTATCGTACTATCTTTCGACCTGGCTGTGGCATTATCAGGGGATCTATCCCGACAGCGACAACTTTACGGAGTATCGCTACAGCACATTCGGCGCTACTTCGGTATCCGTCCAGCATCATCATCTCGACCCGTATGCCCTGCTGTGGGTGGCGGACTGGATAAAGCTCGCCGGCCTGACGGGCGACAGTCAGTGGAAGGAAAAGGCGCTGGCAGTCTGGCGAAACGGAAGTCAGTTAGTGTCGGACGGGACGCTGGAAATCAACGGACGTATCCGTCCCGCCGGTTCCCAGAACGAAGCGTATTTTGAATGTAACTGGGCTTTCGGAGCAGGCGGAAAACGGATCAATTCGTGGTTAGTGGCATGGCCCGGAGTATTTCGTCTGGAGACGCTCCGCCGGTTAAATGATTATCAATTATTAGATGAATAGCGTATTGAAAAGATATGCCGTTTCGTTTTTGTCAAACAGCTGTGTCTGATTATCCCTCACCCCGTTTATTTCGATATGCGAGCTTTGTGCCGGAAGACTGGCTTCGGCAAGCATGGTGTTTAACAGACGCTGTCTGCGTGGGTTCGTGATCGCAACCTGCGGAATCTGTGCACAGATAAAACTGTCTGCAAGGCAGGTCTTTCAGAGTTAAGAACTCCTGAACTCTCGCAAATTGTATTGTCGCAATTTTCCATTGTTCATCGGCAAGCGGTAAATGCTGTATTCCAAATCCGAGAGTTTTTACCGTTTTCAATGATTGAAAAATGAACAAGAGGGACAGTTCCGTTTGTTATAATACCGGTAAAATTTAGTATGTTTGCAAAAAATAAGAATGAAGGAAAGGAAATGACGCATACAGTATCTCCGGCTGTTCCCGGGTTTAAAAAAATATGGGCTGTGTCTCTTCCCATAATGCTAAGCATGCTGGCACAGAATATTATAAGTGTAACCGACACAGCATTTATGGGACGTGTGGGCGAAATAGAACTGGGCGCGGCAGCTATCGGAGGGGTGTATTTTCATGTGCTGTTCATGCTTGGTTTTGGCTTTGCGACCGGCATGCAGATTTTAATTTCGCGGCGAAAGGGAGAGAATAATCCGGAAAAGATTGGTCCCGTAATGGAAACCGGCCTGCTGTTTCTGTGGACTTTGGCAGCGATACTTATAGCCGGCGCACAATGGCTCACTCCATGTATAATGCCGGGGATCATCAGTCATGAAAGTCTTCTGCAACCGTCCATCAATTTTCTTAATATCCGTGTGTTCGGCTTGATTTTTGTTTTCGTGAATGTCTCGTTCCGCGCATTTCACGTGGGAGTAACCAATACGCGTCCACTCACTTACGGTTCAATCATAATGGCTGTTACCAACGTTATTCTCGACTACCTGCTGATATTCGGGAAATCGGGTTTCCCGAAAATGGGACTGGAGGGAGCGGCTCTTGCTTCCGTTATTTCGGAAGCTGCCGAAGCAGTTTATTTTATTGTTTACAACTCGCGCTCCCGGATACGGAAAACGTACAGGCTGTTCTATTTCCGGAATATGAATTTTAAACTGCTGAAGCAAACGCTCAATATTTCAATATTTGTCATGCTTCAATATTTTATTTCGCTGAGTACCTGGTTCATCTTTTTTATTGTCATAGAAAAGACAGGGGAACAGAATCTGGCTTCGTCAAATATTATACGCAGCATTTACGGTTTCATAACTATCCCCGTATGGGCTTATGCCGCCGTAACAAGTTCATTTGTAAGCAATGCCATCGGGGCGGGATATGCAAAACAGATTAATGCAATTATCGCCAGAATAGTTAAAATCAGTTTTATAACCGCATCTGCCATTGTCCTGCTAAGCGGTCCTCTGGCACGGCAGATATTGATGATATATACAAACAATACCGAACTGGTAAATCTGTCCCTGTTGTCTGTATATGTAATACTTGGCGCAAATATCGTTTTTTCGTGCAGCTGTGTTGTCTTCAACGGAGTAAGCGGTACGGGAAAAACAAAAATCGCTATGTTCATAGAAATAATTTCACTGGCGTTTTACATGGCAGCCTTATACCTGCTCGTCTATTTATTTCCTGAAAATGTAGAATATGCATGGTTCTCAGAGTTTGTTTACTGGATAGGAGTATTGATTTTCTCGCTGATATACTTCAGGATAATTAAAAATTTAAGGGATGAATCGAAATTCAACATAGTCAAAGCCATATAATCGCCTGGAATATGCAAACGCTTCATTGCTTTTAGCGAACATGTTTTGCAGATAAATAAATTTCAGTACTTTTGCAGCCGGATT
>JAIRZR010000096.1 GCA_031267155.1 Prevotellaceae bacterium
TTACAACGAATGATAATATTTTTTTCATTTTTATTATAATATAAAATTTATTAATTTAATTAATTATCAATTTAATATTTAGCATCAACAGCTCCTTCCGCTCCCCTCGGGCTTTTGTAAATAGCTCTTATTTGAGTTCCCTTTTTAGCTCCAAACAGGCGACCAACACCTTTTTCGCTTGGAATTTCCACCAGTTCACCTTTTACAAGCGTGAAAAATGTAGCAGAAGTAAATGTTCTGTCGCTAAGTTCCATTTTCAATGCTCCTCCGCTTGTACTGAACTTGATGACAGGCTGTTTAATCAGTTTTCCTCCGGCGTCATATTCTTCCAGAGGAGGAACAGGCTTTCCTTCGACATACGAACAAACCATCGTCAAGGTTCCGTCTTTTTTATAATTGTGTCTGGTTCCGCTGACCTTTCCATTCAAATACGGCACATCGCTGTGTTTTTCTCCTGTATCATAATAGTATAACATGATGCCATTTCGTTTAGCTTCCTTATATTCTATGGAGGTACGCAAATTTCCGTTCTGGTAATAATGCTTTGCGGTGCCGTGCATTTTATTGTTTACGAATGGTTCTTCGCTTATCAGAACTCCCTCCTTATAAGTGTATTTAACAAAATTAACGGAGTCTCCCTCATAATGAACTCCATCTTTTGGAGGAGCAGGTTTTTTGGCTGTTTCTCCACATGCAAAAATGCATAGCGAGATAATACTGATTAAAACTATTTTCTTCATTTTATATAAATTTTAAATTATTAATCTGTAATGTTATGTAAGCCATTTGAGCCACTTCTTCAAGTATCGACGCATTTTTCAGCGCCGACTCCAGATTTTCACCCCATATAAAGGGGCCGTGACGATACGCCAGTACCGCAGTAGTTTCAACGGGATTCAAACCTTTCAGCGCTTCCACGATTACATTTCCCGTTGCTTTTTCGGAACCGGCTTCCATCTCCGAAACAGTTAATTTTCGTGTACATGGAATTTCACCGCCAAACCGGTCGGTATGCGTTTCTCCCAGAGGAGGAATGCTTTTGCCCGCCTGCGCCCAGCAGGAGGCCCACATTGAATGAGAGTGCACAACAGCGCCGATTTCGGGGAAGCTATTGTAAAGCACCAGATGGGTCGAAGCATCGAACGACGGAATTTTTGAGCCGTCAAGAACATTTCCTTCCAAATCCATGACCACCATATCACCCGGACGAAGGTCCTTTATGTTCGTTTTATGAGGCTTTATCGCTATAATTCCCAATTTTCTGTCGATAGCGCTCACATTTCCCCACGAGTGTAAAACCAAATGACGTTCAACCAGTTCGAGTGTGGCATTATAAACTTTTTCCTTAAATGCTAACATATAATTATCTTTTATCAACTCGCAAAATTAATAATTTTTTTTCAATGGCAAGTCCCGGTTATTTTTTCGGATTCTAAAAAACCGGGAAAAACTCAAAAAAACTTAAAATTAATCGGAAAAAATGCCATGATTTCATGATTCGGGATTAAAAAAATATTGTTTTTTTTTGTAATAAATATCACTTTTTTATCTGGATTAAATATCTAAAATTAAACAAATTAACACATACGTTTGTTGAACTGTCCGAAAACGGCTTGATTGTTTTTGTGAAAAAAAATCAAAATTAGTGTCGCAGTTTCAAAAAATAATGCTAAAATTGCGCCGATAAATTTTTAATTAAAAGGAGGTAAAACAATTTTTATTAGTTTTAAATTTAGATGAAAACTAACAATGATTTTCGCAGATCCGGAGACGATAGTCGCGGAAGCGAATATGTAAAGGGGAAGTCTCCCTTGAAGGGGAAAAAATCAAAACGGTCGATTTACGATGAAATCGAAGAAGATGAGGATATTGGATATTCCAGTTTCCAGAAAAAAGAATCTGTAGAAGATTACTTCGATGACTATGATGATGAGAATGAAAATTATGATGATGAATTTGATGATGATGACGAATAGTGATCTTTGATTTTTTACCGGAGGCTGTTCGAACAAAACAGCCTCTGTTGTTTAGAGTAATAAGTTAAAAATATAATAGTATGAAGAAATTTGTTGAAGTATTGTTTGTGAGCCTTTGTTTGATTTACCTTTTTGCATCATGCAATGGTTGCGGAGGTAAAAAGACCGAGCCTGAAAAACGGGAATTATCGCTCAACGAACTGACCTCAATCTGGAACGAAGCTAACAACAACAGAGATATTAACGTTTTAAAAAGCCTGTACGACACGATTGTGCATTTTTACCAGTACAGATACACTTTCGACGAATGCATCAAAAGCAAGATCGAATATTTTGAGAAATATCCCGATTTTAAACAGAAGATCGAGGGTAAAATCTTTATTGATTCAATAAAGACCGGATTTGTAAGGATCAATTTTACGAAAGCGGTAATCAGGGGCGGTGAAGAGGAAAAAGTCGCTGCATATCTGGTTTTTCGCAGGCACAATGAAACATGGAAGATCTTTGCCGAAAGCGACCTGAATACAGACCGCCTGCTATCGTCCGGAGCGCAGATCCCGGGCAATGCCGTCGAAGGCGATTATAACGGCGACGGAATTACGGACTATATGTGGCTCGAAACTATTGATAAAACGGAAGAGTGTAAAATCCGGTTTTCGGGGAATATAGCGCCGCTCATTGTCGGCACATGTCTTGGAGGAAGTCCTGTCAATGAGGGCGATCTCAATGATGATGGAACCGACGAGATAGGACTGCTGCCGGTTTGGGAAACAAGTTGCTGGAAAGGATATTTTGTCTATACATTCAAAGACAATCAGTGGCTTGAAGCCCTTGAACCCGTGCCAACTCACTGCATTCAATGGGAAAAAAATATTTTGCCCGTTGTTAAGGACAGTACGAGAAAGGCTTATGTGTTTGTCAATTACAGTGAACTGACAGACGAGGGTATCGAAATCAAGACAAAAACAGTCAAACTGCAATAGCATTGGGGATGAAAAACAGGAAATTATTAAATTCCGAATTGAACCGTTTAAGTCCCCGGGAGTTTAAAACCGCGGATAAGCTACACATAGTACTTGTATTGGATAATGTGAGAAGCGCTCACAATATAGGCTCTGCATTCCGTACATCCGACGCTTTTTGCATAGAAAAGATAGCGCTTTGCGGGATATCTTCAACTCCTCCGTCCGCCGAAATCCACAAAACAGCTCTCGGCGCTGAAGATTCAATGAACTGGGAATATTTCGAAAAAACGGAGGACGCCATATCCCGCCTGCACAGTGAACATTATCGGACAATTGCGATTGAACAGGCGGAAAACAGTATCGTACTGAATGATTTTATTCCCGATAAGTTACAGAAATACGCTCTCGTATTCGGCAACGAAGTGAAAGGTATTCAACAAAATATCGTTGATATGTGTCAGGACTGCATCGAAATCCCGCAATTCGGCACTAAGCACTCCCTGAATGTTTCGGTCAGTATCGGAGTCGTTCTTTGGCATTTCTGCATGAAAATAAGATGAACGGCGGTATGGATTGATGCTGCAAAATAACTGCAGAGAGTGCGTATCAGAGAATAACAGTATTCTGGTATTGTTGCGCTTCGCTTACAATGACGATGTGAGGGACTTTTTGGATATCTCCAATCCCATACGGAGTTGTGTCGGAAAGATATACGCTATACCCCGAACTGCGCTTCGCTTGCACGTGGTTATCCGTGTTGGACGCCTTACTGTGTCAGTCTGCAATGCACTAAAATATCTCGCGCACAGTATAAATGCTTCACTGTACACAGCATAATAAACCAAAATTTGGATATAGCAGGTAAATGTAAGATTACAATGGGATGAAATTTTTTTCGGCAGGCGAATGTAAGATTACAATGGACTGAAATTTTTTTTCGGCAGGCAAATGTAAGATTACAATGGACTGAAATTTTTTTTCGGCAGGCAAATGTAAGATTACAATGGACTGAAATTTTTTTCGGCAGGCAAATGTAAGATTACAATGGGATGAAATTTTTTTCGGCAGACAAATGTAAGAATTACAATGGGATGAAAATTTTTTTCGGCAGGCAAATGTAAGATTACAATGGACTGAAATTTTTTTCGGCAGACAAATGTAAGATTACAATGGACTGAAAAATATCAAAATCAAATAAATGTAATCTTACTGTAAACCGTATTTTTTTGCAGTAAGCCACTGTAATGCTGTATGGAATTCGTTTTTTTTGATCTGATAAGCTATTGAAAATATGACAGCAAAAAAAATATTTGCATAATTAATTAAAAAGTGTTTCCTTTGCTCCCAAAATTCTAAAGGAATTGCTATGAGTTTAAAGATTGATGGATACAAATCGCTGCTTACACGCATCACAATTGCGCAAAACGTACAGTTTCACAGGGAAGCAGCAACAGGAATCGCACCTTTTACAGCAAAAGTAAATGGAATTGCGACTGCCTTTGACACATATCGGGAAGATACGGACAGACTGGACGACGAGTTTAACACGCAGGCCAAGTCCATTGAAACAGGCGAACTGCTTCTTTTGGATAACAAACGCGACAGCACAACTGTCCAGATAATCAGTCGCATCGACTATCATGCCAAATTCCCCGAAAACAAGGGGGAAACTGAGGCCGCACGCAAGCTGAAATTTATCGCGGATGCTTACAGGGATGCGCCGCAAAAGGACTATCAAGCCGAAACGAGCTATCTGCGCAACATGATAGGAGATTTGAATCAACATGCCGACTGCCTGTCAATTTTCGGACTGAGGTCGCTGGTGAGCAGGCTCGAAAGGGAAAACAACGACTTCGAGGCACTTTATCTCACCCGTACCGGCAACAGGGAAGCAAAACGCGAACGCGGTACGCTGTCGGAACTTGCAGGCAAAACTAATGCATCGTTCGATATCGTTTGTCAAATCGTTAATGGCTTGTCACTGATGTCGCTTGATGCGGACATGAAAGCCGCTCTCGACGAAATTACCGGTTTTATCAATGGACAAATACACCAGTATACTGTTGTTTATCGGCGTCACATGGGCGTCGTGACAGGAAAAAAAAGAAGTGAAACGCCGGAGGCAGAGGGGGATTGACAGAGAAAAAACATTTTCATGTAAAAAAATATGTTATATATATGTAGAACCATACGAATATAAAGGATATAAAATTAGAGAAAAAGAGCTAAATTCTACTTCAAATGCCTTGGAAATGAAACAATGGTATCTATTAGATATGTTTTTCATAAAACATTATGTATTAGTATTCTGTCCGAAGAGATAAATGTCTTTGTGTCTGTATAGGATCTCTTCGATATACGCAGTGTGCGAAATCGCACAAAAATACGTTTTTCTCCGTTTTTGATAACGGTCTGTATTCCATTCATATAACAATTACAAAAACTGTTCCGGAAGGTCAGATTGCCAAAAGTGTGCGATTTCGCACGCGAAATGTGCGATTTCGCACATTTCGCGAAATGCTGTTTTTGAGATACTGTTTATTTTCAGCATAATACAGTTTGGCACGATTTTTGTCTATTATATTGGGAAATGTATAATAATTATACTAATATATTGAAAATATGATGAATAAATATTTAATTTGTATTCTTTTTTCGTTGATAGCAACAGTAAACCTTCATTCTCAGCAAACTGAATTGTTGAGACTGACAATAGAAGAAGCTATTGATTTAGCCCGCAGACAGTCGCCCTCGGTTGTCGCGGCAAGACACACTTTCCATTCGGCATACTGGAACTACCGCAATTTCAAGGCAAACTATCTGCCTTCTATGAGTTTCAGCTCAGCGCCCAGGTTCAATCACTGGATAAATGCGATAACCATGCCGGACGGAACTACGCAGTTTGTGCAGCAAAACCAGTTCGCCGTTGACGGGAATATTTCCTTAAGCCAGAATATTGCCCTGACCGGAGGAAGACTGTCCCTCAGCACGGGTATAAACAGGCTTGACATGTTCGGAGTATCAAATTCACACAGCTACAACACAAGCCCCGTTTCTATTTCATACCAGCAGTCTCTCTGGGGATATAACGGGTTGAAATGGAGCAGGAAAACTGAACCTCTGCGCTTTGAAATTGCCAAAAAAAATTATATTGTAACACTTGAAAATGTTTCGCTTAACATTGTTAGCATGTTTTTTGGACTGGCTATGGCTCAGGCAAATCTGGACATAGCGCTGACCAACTATCAAAGCGCCGATACTCTATATGTCTTTGCTGAAGGACGCTACAAAATCGGACGCATAACGGAAAGCGAAATGCTGCAGTGGGAGGTCAGGCGCCTGAACGAGGAGACCAGTCTGCAGAACGCCAGAGTATATCTCGAAGATAATCTTCAATCGTTCAGGACATATCTGGGAATAAAAGACACCATACCAATTGAAGCGGTTACGAGTAAAATAATCCCCAGTCTGAATATTGATCCCTACAAGGCTCTGGAACTGTCGCTCGAAAATAACCCGACTGTAATCAGCATGAAACTGAGTGAAATCGAGAGCGAAAGCTATGTTGCCTCCTCAAAGGCAAATTACGGGTTCCAGGCGAATTTAGTGGCACAGTTAGGACTTTCGCAAACGGGAGAAAATCTTCGTGCTGCATACAAGGATCCTCTTAGCCAGCAGTATGTGCAGATAGGAATAAGTGTCCCGATTCTCGACTGGGGACAGGGAAGGGGACGCATCAAAGTCGCCGAATCGAACCGCCGCCTGACAGAAATCCAGCTGGAACAGGAACGGATAAGTTTTGAACAGAGCATATTGAGACTGGTGAGACAGTTCAATTTGCAGAAAAACCAGGTGAGTATAGCCGAAAAAACCGATTACATGGCAAATAAACGTAATGAAGTGGCTCAAAGACTGTATGTGCTTGGAAGATCAACAATACTTGAATTGAATGCTGCAATCTCGGAAAAGGACGCAGCAAAACGGAATTACATCTCTACATTAGAAAGCTTCTGGTCGTACTATTACAATTTAAGGAGATATACTCTCTACGACTTCGAAAAAAATATGCTTCTCAGCGAAGATTATGAATCATTACTTAAATAGTTATAAAAAAATAAAGATATGGATATTCAGTTAAAAAAGAAACACCCTGTAGTAAAATACAAATACTACATTATTGCGGGAGCAGCTATTGTTGCATTAATTATTTACCTTTCGGTCATTATGGGAGGTCCCTCGAAACTGCGCTACAGTGCGGAAAATCTGCAGATTGTGGAAGTCAAGCAGGGGAAATTTATGGAATATGTCGATTTGGAAGGTATCGCCCAGCCAAAAATGACGATAAAAATCAACACTGTAGAAGGGGGTACGGTGGACAGTATTGTGGCGGAAGAAGGCAGCATGCTGAAACAGGGCGATGTTATTCTTATTCTTAAAAACGTTGAACTGCAAAGAACCATCGAGGACGAAAAAGATGAACTCCTGAAAAAAAGAGTTAATTACCAGGAAAAACTCCTGCAGATGGAAAGAGGCTCGTCGGTATTGAGGCGCAGTATTCTCAAGACTGTCTATGATCTTGAGCGCATGGATAAACAGTATAAGCTGGATCAGGAAGAATCTCAGATGGGCATAAAAAGTAAAGCCGAACTGGAGGTCGCTTTGGACGAGTATAACTTCCAGCAAAAGACCACGACAATGCTGCTCGATGAATTAAAAAACGATTCGCTGACAAACGTAATCCAGTACAGCCTTATGGAAAACGATATGGATCGCGAGGAAAAACGCTTCGAACGCAGCCGCGAAAGACTGGATAACCTTGTTGTCAGAGCGCCGATTGACGGACAGCTTGGCTTTATCAGCGCTGTTTACGGCGAAAGAATCGGTTCCGGAGCCAGCATTGGAGAACAAAAAGTTATCGACGACCTGAAAATCAATACTAAAGTCAGTGAATATTATATTGACCGCATATCCATAGGCCTGCCGGCAACGGTTACGTATCTGAATAAGAAATATTATCTGAAAATCACCAAACTGAATCCGGAAATCAAAGACCGCATGTTCGAAATCGACCTTGTCTTTGTCGGCGAAAGACCCGATAATATAAGAATCGGCAAAACGTACAGGGTTCAGATAGAACTCGGACAGCCTGAAGACGCCCTGATTATCGACAAGGGAAATTTCTATCAGGACACCGGCGGACAGTGGGTATTCAAACTGGACAAATCGGGAAACAAAGCCTATAGAACAAATATTACTGTAGGACGTCAAAATCCAGGACAGTACGAAGTGTTAAACGGACTGGAGGAAGGCGATAAAGTGATTATTTCCGGATACGGCAGTTTTGGCCTGGCTCAGGAATTGATGCTGAAATAAATAACTGGACGAATTACTGTCCAGACAGGTGAGATAGGGTACGCGAAATAACATTTACATCTTATTTCGCGTACTTTAATCCTACTTGGGAATCATAGCGATTCGGCGTGTGGTGCGTTTATTTTCTGTTGCTTGACACCATCGTATATCTCAATAATTAATTATGTACTGTTTCCGCGATTGCTGTTAAGGAACAAAATGCTGCTTTATATATTGTCCGTTGCGGTATTGATACCGGTTGTCGATAACGAACCGATTGCCCGTAAAGACGTCAAAAAATTAGTGGAAGAAATTCCCGCGTTCGAACTGCTCGGCAGTCTCAACAGTGCAAAAGCGGCAGCCGTTTTCATGA
>JAIRZR010000122.1 GCA_031267155.1 Prevotellaceae bacterium
TTTTATAAAGACGTTGCTGTGCTGGCATTTCCTGCCACAACAACGCGGTTCGACACCGGCTATGTGGTCGACGGAGGCTATCTGAAGATGATGGAAATCGAGGAGCGGGCGCTTTATTACCGCAAGCCGTACAGTTCAATGCCGTTTGGAGTGAAGGAGTACCTGTCGACCAGCGAGTCGTATGCGGCGCATCCCGGCGACGCGCCCGTAGCGAAGGAAAACGTCATCGACCTTACGGCGCTGCTGCAGGCTGACGGTTCGCTTACATGGGACGTTCCCAAAGGCAAATGGACTGTGATGCGCTTCGGCAGCCGCAATAACGGCAACGCCAGCCGTCCGGCGCCGGTTCCGGGTCTGGGGCTCGAATCCGACAAACTGGATACTGCAGCATTGAACAGGCACCTTGAACAGTTTACCGAAAAACTTTTCCGTCGCGCAGGATTCACAAAGGCCAATCCCAGGGGAGGATTGCAGATGCTGCATATCGACAGTTGGGAAATGGGTTCGCAAAACTGGACGCTGCACTTCCGTGAAGAATTTACACGCCGCCGCGGGTACGACCCCCAACCGTTCTATCCCGTATATGCCGGCGTGATGGTCGGCAACCGCGAGACGAGCGAACGCTTCCTCTGGGATTTGCGGCAGACGGTGCAGGATCTTGTACTCGAATATCATGCCGGACACGTCAAACGTTACGCCGAACGTTACGGCATGGGTTTATCCATCGAACCGTATGACATGACGCCGGTTTCGGACATCGAACTTGCAGCCATAGCCAGTGTTCCGGTGTGCGAATTTTGGAGTCTTGATATGGGGTACAACACTTCGTTCAGCACCGGCGAGGGAGCATCGGTAGCACATATTCAGGGACTGCCGGTGGTGTCTGCCGAAGCGTTTACCGCCGACTGGGGTAACGACGCATGGAAGCAGCATCCGGCTTCGGTAAAAAACGAGGGAGAATGGGCCTGGGCTTCCGGCATCAACCGTTTCATGTATCATACCTTTGCTCATCAGTCTTTGCCCGACAGCCTGCGACCTGGCATGACTATGGGCGGATATGGCGTGCACTGGGACCGTAACCAGACATGGTGGTACCTGTCCCGCGCATACCACGATTACGTGGCGCGCAGTCAGTTTATGCTGCAGCAGGGACGCACCGTTGCCGACGTACTCTATCTCGTTCCCGAAGGAGCTCCCAATGTGTTTCGCGCTCCCGAATCGGCTTTCGAAGGCGAACATCCTATGATACCCGACCGCAGGGGATACAATTTCGACGCCTGTCCGCCAAGCCTGCTGTACAGGGCGACGGTGAAGGACGGCTGCGTGGTGTTCCCGGGCGGAGCGTCGTACCGTTTGCTTGCGCTTCCATACTTTGAAACAATGACGCCCGCGCTGCTGAAAAAAATATCGGAACTTGTGCACGACGGCGCTACGATCATGGGCTTGCCGCCGAAACAGTCGCCGAGCCTGTCGGGATATCCCGAATGTGACAGCAATGTGAAAACGCTTGCACAGGCGCTTTGGGGCAATGGCAATATTCCCCAAACGCTTGAAACGCGAACGGCGGGAAAAGGTAAAGTCATCTGGGGCGAAGACTTGAAAACCCGCACCGACCGCCTTTATCCGCACTACGACATTACGGCGCAGGCGCTTTCCGCAAGCGTACCGCCGGACTTTGCTTCCTCCGGACAGATACGGTATGCACACCGCACCATGCCCGACGCCGATATTTACTTCGTCTCGAACCGCACCGGACAGCCTGTCAATACCGTATGCAAGTTCCGTATCACAGGAAAACAGCCGGAACTGTGGCATCCCGTTACGGGCAGCATGACTGCCCTGCCCGAATATGCGGAAACAGACGGATTGACAGGTATCCCGCTGAAATTCGATGTGTACGAGGGATATTTCATAGTGTTCCGCGAGCATGCCCGCAAACCGGCAGGTACAGGGAATTTCCCCGAGACAAAGCCTCTGAAAACGCTGGATGCGCCATGGACGGTGTCCTTCGATCCCAAATGGGGCGGTCCCGAATCGGTGGTATTCGAATCTCTAAGCGACTGGACTTTGCATCCCAGTGAGGGAATAAAATACTATTCGGGAACAGCCTTCTATCGCCAGACTTTCGACATGCCCGGCTACGAAAAAGGCAATACTCTGTACCTCAATCTGGGTAAGGTGAAAAACATAGCGCGCGTACGTCTTAACGGCAAAGATCTTGGCACAGTATGGACTGCGCCCTGGCAGGTGGATATTTCCAAAGCGGTGAAGCCGAAAGGTAACGAGCTGGAAATCGAAGTAGTAAACCTCTGGGCAAACCGACAGATCGGCGACGGGTATCTGCCCGCCGACGGCGTAACCGGCGAACGCTGGCCCGACTGGCTGCTCGAAGGCAAGCCGCGTACAAGCGGCAGATACACGTTTGCCCCGTACCGTCACTACTCCAAGGATTCTCCGCTGCTCGAATCGGGGCTGCTGGGTCCGGTAAGTATTTGCGAGAGCAAGTATCAATAAGCGTTTTAACGAAAGATGGCATGAAATTCGGTTTGTATAATATAAATATGCTATATTTGCATCGTTATTTTAATAATGGAATGTTATGGATGAAGATGTCGGCAAACAAAAAATTGATGAGGAATTAGGAGTGTTTATTAATCCCAAGACGGATTTCGGTTTCCATCGGGTATTTTCCAATCAGAAAATGATGATATCCTTTTTGAATGAAGTGGTGATGCCCGAGGAAAAGACATGCGGACAGATTACTTCGGTATCATATCTTCCGTCGGAACATTTTGGCGAACTTGAGGACGAACACCATGTTATATTTGATACCCGCTGCAGGACAGGCGAAGGCGAGGATGTGGTTGTCGAGATGCAGAATGCGCGTCCGATGAATTTTGGAAGCCGGCTAATCTTTTACAGTACATATCCAATACGCAGTCAGGCTCCTCCACGGAAACGGAAACGCAAGGGAAAGAACGGTAAAAAACCGCAAAAATGGTATTATGATCTGAAAGCAGTATATATGGTTGCAATCGTTAACTTCCCGATGCTCAAAGGCAAAAAGACCAAAGACATTGTGATAGACTGGGTACGGCTGATGAGTGTGAAGACAAAACAGTGTTTTTCGGATAAGTTAAATTTTGTAATAGTTGACCTGACAAAATTTAACAAAGAGGAATCTGAATTGAAAACCTTACAGGACTGCTGGCTCTATACTCTGAAACATGCGGAGAAATTAAAAGAGCGTCCGAAGAAGATAAAGAATAAACTTTTTATTGATTTATACGAGTGCATATTACAAACAAATAAATTAACACAGGAAGAGATGGAAATATATAATAAAAGTGTCATAGAAATGAAAAATTTAGGACTTTTCACAGATTATGCCAAGATGGAAGGCATCGAAATTGGAAGAATTGAAGGCATCGGAATCGGCGAAAAGAGAGGTATCGAAATTGGAAGAAATGAAGGAATTGGAATCGGAAGAAGTGAAGGTATTGGAATTGGCGAAAAGAGAGGTATCGAAATCACGCAGATTCAAACCGTAATCGCCGCCGCCAATAAAGGCATATCTTTAGAAGACATTTCCGATTTCACAGGTCTTTCTGTAAAACAGATATATAAGATTTTATCGAATAAAAAATAACAGTCTTCCCTGCAAGTCGCAACGGTACCGGTGTTTGCTCTCGCGTGCAAGCTTTAAAATGATGCGGGTACGATGAACAATGGAATAAAAGTGTCATGGGAATGAAAAATTTAGGACTTTTCACAGATTATGCCAAGATGGAAGGCATCGAAATTGGAAGAATTGAAGGCATCGAAATCGGTGAAAAGAGAGGTATCGAAATCGGAAGAAGTGAAGGTATCAAAATCACGCAGATTCAAATCGTAATCGGCGCCGCCAATAAAGGCATATCTTTAGAAGACATTTCCGATTTCACAGGTCTTTCTGTAAAACAGATACATAATATTCTGTAAAAGGGAAAAAGATAACAGGCAGGTTCTTTTGCTTTCTGAAAAATGGGAATGTTGCAGGAATTATGTGCATAAAAATGAATGTTAAATTAAGTATAATAGAATTATTTTCAAATGAAAAAAGTACAGATTTTGATTCTGCTGCTGGTTGCCGGCAGTGTGGCGTATGCTCGGGAATATCATGTCTCGACGAAGGGCAACGACGCGGGAACGGGAACCGAAGCGGCTCCGTTCCGAACTGTTAACCGGGCTGCGCAGGCGGCTTATCCGGGAGATGTAATCACCGTTCATGCGGGAACATACCGCGAATGGATAAATCCTCCGCGCGGAGGAACGGGCGACGACGCTCGAATCGTCTATCGCGCCGCTCCGGGCGAACGTGTTGAAATCAAAGGCTCCGAAGTCATCAATACGTGGACGGCGGAAGGCGACGGCGTATGGAAAGTTACGCTGCCAAACAGCTTTTTCGGCGACTACAATCCATACGCCGATTCGATATACGGCGACTGGTTCAGCGGACGCGGCAGAGTGCACCACACCGGAGAAGTATTTCTCAACAACAGGTCGCTCTACGAAAAGGAAACGCTCGACAAGGTGCGCAAGCCCGAAATCTATTCCAGAAGCAAAGATCCCGAAAACTCCGTTTACACATGGTACTGCGAAAGCGATGCGCAGAACACCACCATCTGGGCAAATTTCCACAAGTACAATCCAAACAAAGAACTGGTTGAGATCAGTGTGCGCCGCACCTGTTTTTATCCCGAAAAACCGGGAGTGAACTACCTGAGCATTCAGGGCTTCCATATCAGCGAGGCGGCGTCGCAGTGGGCCGCTCCCACTGCCGAGCAAATCGGAATGGTCGCCACGCACTGGAACATGGGCTGGATTATCGAAAACAACGTCATCAGCAACGCCAAATGTTCAGGAATCACACTCGGCAAGGAACGCGGCACGGGACACAATGTCTGGCTGGACGACATGAGCATCGACGGCTCGCTGCACTATATCGAAGTAACATTCCGCACCCTGCGCAACGGCTGGAGCAAAGAAAACATCGGCTCGCACATCGTCCGAAACAACGAAATCTTCTCCTGCGAACAGACCGGCATCTGCGGCAGTATGGGCGCGGCATTCAGCGTCGTGGAAAACAATTATATCCACAATATCTGGGAAAAGCGACAGTTTGAAGGCGCGGAGATTGCCGGCATCAAGTTTCACGCCGCCATCGATACGCAGGTTCGCGGCAATCGCATCTGCCGGAGCGGTCGCGGGATGTGGTTCGACTGGATGGCGCAGGGAACGCGCGTGTCCAGCAACATCGTTTATGAAAACGATCTGGAAGATCTTTTTTTTGAAGTGGATCACGGCCCGTATCTGGTGGATAACAACATTCTTGGCTCGCCGGTAAATGTGTGGAGCATGTCGCAGGGAGGCGCATACGTTCACAATATTTTTGCCGGACAGATGCGCATCTCCAGGGAAAAAGGCCGCTATACGCCATACCATCTGCCGCACAGTACCGAGGTGACGGGACTGTCAATCATCCTGAACGGAGACGACCGGATATACAACAATCTTTTCATGCCGGTTGATACGGCTAAAAAAAACGGTAACGGAAAAACAGCATACGACAGGGAAGCATATCCCGTATTTATCGACGGAAATGCGTACTGGCACAGCGCCGTACCGTTCGGCGATGAGGAACATTCCGTTGCGAACCCCGATTTCGACCCGAAGTTCCGCGTAGAGGAGAACGGAAAGGATGTTTACGTGCTGTTCTCCACACAGGGACTGGACAGCATGCAGACGCAAACGATTACTACCGAACGGCTCGGCAAAGCCAAAATGTCGAAAGCCGACTACGAACAGCCCGACGGCGCTCCGATTATTATTGACAGGGATTATTCCGGAATTAAACGCAGAACAAATCCCTCGTCCGGACCTTTCGAACAGTTGAAGGAAGGAGAAAACCGTATAAAAGTGTGGTAACAGAATAAGTTTTGGAGACTTTTTCAGTCGGAAAAAGTCAGAAGTCAATCCTGCAGGAGACTTTTTCTGTCGGAAAAAGTCGGAAGCAGGTACTGCAGGAGACTTTTTCAGTCGGAAAAAGTCAGAAGCAGGTACTGCGGGAGACTTTTTCAGTCGGAAAAAGTCAGAAGCAGGTACTGCAGGAGACTTTTTCCGACTGAAAATGTCAGAAACCTGTCCGGAGTGGCTCATCTCAACTTGAAAATGTTTTACCCATACTGCTGATAAAATTGAACAGTCCGACATTTTGGAAATGAAGTTCGACGTAGTCAATGCACCCATAAAATTTCGGTTGATACAATAAAAATATGTTACTTTTGCGGATTAAAAAAATTAAGAAAATGACTGATAAAGTTACAGCATACCATATCCCGGCGCTTTTGAAGGAAAGTGTCGACGCCCTTGATATCAAGGCAGACGGAGTATATGTTGACGCAACTTACGGAGGCGGAGGTCATTCAATGGAGATTCTGTCGCGTCTCAAAAATGGCAGGCTTGTCGCTTTCGACAGGGACATGGACGCGGCAAACAATCTGCCGGCGGACAGGCGTTTGATTTTTATACAGAATAATTTCCGTTTCATGCGCAATTTTTTGAGATATCACAATATCGGCAAAGTGAACGGCATTCTGGCTGACCTGGGCGTATCCTCGCATCATTTCGACGAGGGAAAGAGGGGGTTTTCGTTTCGTTTTCCGGAAGCGATGCTGGACATGCGCATGGGGCAGGATTCCGAACTTACGGCTCAGACGGTTCTCAATACATATTCGCGGGACAGGCTCGAGCATATATTTTTTGAATACGGGGAGATAAAACAGTCCGCAAAACTTGCAGGCGCACTGCTCGAATCAAGGACGCGACGGGCATTCGTTTCGGTCGCCGATTTGATTGAAGCTGTCGAGCCTCTGATTCCCAAATCGGACGAAAAGCAGTTTTTAGCCAGGGTTTTTCAGGCTGTCAGGATAGAAGTCAACAGGGAAATGGCATCCCTGAAGCATTTTCTGGAACAGACAGTAGATGTTTTGGACGCGGGAGGCAGACTGTCCGTGATTTCGTATCATTCGCTGGAAGACAGGATGGTAAAAAACTTTATCAAAACAGGAAATGTCGAAGGACAGAGATTTAAAGACTTTTACGGTAACGAAATCACTCCGTTCACACCTGTTACAAAAAAGGCGATCGTTCCGGGCGAGAGCGAAATAGCCTGCAACAGCCGGTCGAGAAGTGCAAAATTAAGAATAGCAGAAAAAAAGCAATGAAAACTGAGGATACCGAAAAAAAAGCAGTGGAAACTGGGAATATTAAAAACAAAGCAGTGAAAATATATAAAAATATATTAGGCAAAATAATGTCGAATCCCGCTCCCAATGACGACGCCGACGTTGTTACAGGCTATATTCACAGGCATTACAAGTATTTTATCCTGCTTTTCGTTCTGGCAATAATATACATAAGCAACGGACTGATATACGATCTGGCGCTCAGGGAACAGAGCAGGCACGAAGAACAGCTTCTGGAGATTAAGGCAAAATACAACATGAAGCAGAAAGAGTTCAACGAGCATGTAAGCTATCGAAATATCATTAATCTGATAAATAAGCACGGCTTGAATCTGGAAGAATCCTCAAGCCCTCCTGTCAAAGTGGAAAAATGAGCAAAACAGACAAAATATACATATTGACATCATGCATTTACTGCGGTTTCATTGCCTTTGCGATATACTGCCTTTATTTTGCAGTATCTACCCTCACCGATAATGATCTGAGGGAGAAAGAGGCGCAGGCGCGTAAAAAAATCGACAGGGAAGAGAATTTTCGCAGAGGCGATATCCTGTCATGCGACGGACAGGCGATTGCCGTATATTTTCCAGAATATATCCTGTATACGGACTTCAATATCGGAGTGAAAAGCGGACGCACAATCAATACCCGCAGAGTTTCGCCGGACGGAAATCCCGTGCAGTTGGACACTTTCCGGATAAGCCTGTACAGGGATTTATCCGAATCGCTTTCAAAAACATTGGGAGGAAGCGCTGCCGGATACTACAGGGGCCTGTATGACAGCAGAATTAAAGCGGAAAATAAAAACGGAGGCACAAAGAATATTTTAAAGGATAAAATAGACATATTTCAAAGAACAGCAATATTCAGCAGCCCGTACCTTAAAGAATGGGGGAAGAATAAAACCGGCATATACACAAGGGAAGCAGGCGAAAGAAGGTATCTTTTCGGAAAAAACTTTGCCCATTCGGCTGTCGGGTCTGTCAACGAAAACAGCGGGGACAGTAAAGTCTCCGGCATCGAGTATCTCTATGACAGGGAACTGAAAAACGGCGACAATATAGTAACAACGATAGATACGCGGATGCAGGATATTTGCGAAGCAGTTCTGCAAAACAAAATATCCGAAGATAAAAGGCTGATCGGAGGCACAATAGTAGTGATGGATGTCGCCACGGGAGATATAAAGGCTATTGCAAATTCGGGAATGTACAGCGATGAGAATTTCAGCGATACCCGCGATATATACAACAATGCGATGAAGGCGACGATAGAACCCGGCTCGACATTCAAAACCGTATCCCTGATGCTTGCCCTGGAAACGGGGAAAATCAGTCTTTCCGAAAAATTCAATTCAAAGATATGGAGAGAATCAAAGACATGGAGCGAGGAAAACAGGTTTGATTCGCTTTTGAGCGTTTCCAGAATAATTGAGCAGTCGTCGAACACAGGCACCGGAAACATGGTGGACAAGGCTTTCAGCCGCAATGTGAACAAATTTATCGAAGCCATCAAAAAACTGGGAATAACCGGCGATACCTTATCATATATAAATACGAAACTGGGCAGGGAATCAATGCTCCGCATTTCGCACGGATACCAGATAAAGCTGGCTCCGATCCATATCCTTACCTTCTACAATGCGATAGCAAACAGCGGAGTAATGCTTAGACCGCGGCTTGTGCGCGGCCTGATCAGGCACAATACTGAAAAGATCGAAGTATTCGATCCGGAAATAATTAACGGGTCGATATGCTCCAAAACCACTCTGGATACAGTCAGGATGGTCCTGTCGCGGGTTGTGGGACAGGGTTCCGCCCAGCAGATTGCGGGACGCCCGTACGGGATTGCCGGAAAAACAGGTACCGCACTGATGAATCTGACAGGCGGAAAGTATGAAAGGAACGAATTAAGCCGCGAACTCTCAAGTTTTTGCGGTTACTTTCCCGAGAAAAAGCCGAAATATTCGTGCATCGTAACGCTTTATTCGAGGTTTTTAAGCAAAAAGGAAAGGGAATCTTTTTCCGCAAGCTCGACAGCCGTGCCGGTATTCGGGAAAATCGCGGACAAAATATATGCGCTCTATCTTGAGAAAAACTTCATGCCCGACGGAAACACTCTGAATATCCCCGCCGTGAAAAACGCCAGGGGAGAAAATCTTTCGGCAATATCACGAAAACTCGGACTGGACATTCCCGTCGACAGCGAAGGCTGGCTCAAAGTCGAGGAAGTAAACAGTAAATTGCAGACTTCGGAAATACCCGTAAAGAATGGAATTATGCCGGACGTTACCGGAATGGGCCTGCGCGACGCCGTATTCCTGCTGGAGAATAAGGGATTGAGAGTGTCATATTCCGGAACAGGAGCGGTTATCAAACAGTCTCCCGAAAAAGGCGTCCCGTATAATCCCAGTCAAAGAATTTATCTGGAACTTGGGGATGAAAATAAATGACAGTAATTAAACTACCTTCGCCTGAAGACGAAGGGTTTACTGTCGGCTAAAGCCCAATGTCATCAAGTTAAGCCATAAGAAGCTCTGAAAGAGCGGTATCAATAGCACAGGGTAATGCCCTGTGTAGAAAATGCGCCCTCACCGTCAAGCCCCAACGGGGCGGAATCAGGTT
>JAIRZR010000128.1 GCA_031267155.1 Prevotellaceae bacterium
GACGTCCTCTATTATTCCACTTAATAAATCCGAGTTGTCCTGAAGTTTATGAAGGCATTCAAGCACACAAGGCGTGAAGTTTAGTTTCATAACGCACCTCCTTCCCCGGCTAAAGTTAACACTGCGGCTCCCGGAGCCTTTCTCCCAACACTCTTTGTGTTCAAATAATTCTTAATTGAGTTCATAATTTTAAGAATTGTGATAAAACAGCAACGCCCACCGTAGGTGTGAACTCCACATACGCTGGGCGAAATGCAGTCGAGCCTTTCGTACCGACCACCATAGCAGGCGTTGCCTTTTATCCTGTTCAAAAATAATTGTTTAATTTTTGCCCAAGAATTGCATGTGAAGTTCGGCAGCAAAAGTATGAATAATTTTTTAATTGGCAAAGAAAAAGGAAAAATATTGCACATTTTACATTTTTTCATGATTCATCTCCTTCCTGAATGGTTAATATTACAACCTCCTTAACTTCTTTGACTGCAGGATCGGCTGTCAATGGAAGAAATCCGACTAAATCGGTTAAGCCGAAACGACGGTAAATGTCGCTATAAGCCTGATTAGAACAGTCCGCCTTATGACCACTGTCGGATAAAGCAGTGAAATGGTACTCTACTCCGGGATAATATTCTATCCCTGAATAATCAATTCTCTCTCTGAACGTTACCCCATAGGTAACTGCATAGGCTCTGCTATGCTTTTCATTTGTTTTCATAATCTATAATTTTTTGATCAATATCAAATCCTATTTTCGATTTTATAACTCTTCATAGCGCGCCTCCCTTTCCTTATGCCAATAACATTTCAACTAATGTCGATTCGGTAATTCTACCTTTAGCAAAACAGTAATGCGCCAAAGTAGCATCCCATGTAAACTTTCTTCCATCCGCAAGAGTAACAGATGTATCTGCCAATTGTTTTTCGGCTTCGAATAATTGTTTAAAAATATCGAAAGCGAGTCCTTCCAGTGTGTCGTACTCTATCTGATACGGAGTACCGGCTACCGTAACAGTAGCAATTTCTTTTGTTTTCATAATTCTCATTAAAATTTCCATTTTAGCCCCAGTAAATGACTGTTTGAAAGATTGCTTCCAATTGAAAACTGCCGTTGATATTCAATCCCTATATTGTTATAAAACAGCCCGCCTCCCACGCCAAACAAACCCACAGTCGAATAGGAAGCCGCAAAAAATGGCTGCCACATTTTACGCACCTCCATATACTGAACAGTACGCACCGGGACAAAAGTATAGGATATATCACTCAGTTTATTATATTGTGTATTTAAAGAAATCTCAAGTTTGCCTCTCCGGTCATCGAATAGAGACACAAGGTATTGACGTTTCAACTCATAATCCGCAATAATAGCGGCTGTATCAACTGTTTCGCTTACATATACAACACTGTCGATATAAACAGTATCGCGACGCGTCGGTAAATCCGGATTTACCGGCTTTTCCTCGGATACCGGTTCTATGCCGGATACGGTTCCGGAAACCGGAGCCTCTTTAACGTATTCCGTTTTACCGACATACTGTACAGTTTCCCTACCGGCAAAAAATCCCACTGCAAGCGAGATGATACAGATAACAATAATTACATACTTTTTCATAACCCCAATTTTTTGACATACTTTTCTACCATATTAATACACTTGGTCATGGCGTCTGCATAATCCGGAGCGGTTGCATACCTCGCTCCAATGGTATCTACAATTCTTCGCGCATATTCACGCGGATCGTCCCGGAAAGGCCAGGCATCAGCATAGCCCGGCTTTTGCAGTAATTTAAAATGATCCTCCAGACAGCTTTCCATGCCGTCATATACACGAAACAGGCGCCAAACAGAGTATTTATAATTGCCCTTAGCCGTTTCTTGAATGTTCACAATCTTTTCCGGAAGATTGAACGTTTTGTTTCCGGTATCAAAATATTCTGTTGTAAGGGACAATTGCGTTTTCCCGGTCCAGCCGCTACCCTTTGTTATTCCGAACAGATTGTTCTGCTGTCCTGTCCTCCAGCCACGCTCAAGCCCCGCCTGAGCCGTCACAAATAACGGATGAACACCTTTTCCGCTTTCATACTTTTTTTTTGCAGCCGGATAAACTGCTTCTACAAAAGATATTATTTCATTTACTGTTGCCATTATCAATTTGTGATTTTAAATATTCGTTTTCTATTTCCTTTAATCTGACAAGTACCGGACACATCTTGTTTTTGTCGACCGGGCATGCCAGTGCTTCATTAATAGCAGATTTCTTTTGTGCATATTTCTTTTCAATTATATCACGCTCCCGATACAGTTGCTGTATTAGCTGGTTCTTCCCGCTTAACTGCTCCTGAAGGCGAATAATTTCTTTCCCCTGATATTCGACCTGGCCCTGCAGGATCTTTATGGAACCGGTTAAATTAGTCAGTTCCTTTTCCGTAGCTTCAGCGCTTTTCAATCTTTTCGATTCGCGAAAAAAAAGGACATAAGAAATAAAGCCGAAGATTCCGCCGGCTCCGAAAATTGCACTTATGATTTCAATAACACTCATTACAAATAAATTTTTAAGCGGGGATGAACCTCACGATCCAGCCCCGCATCACAATGAATAAATCATCATGAACAAAAAGATATAACCTACTCTTTTTTGCCCGACAAACTTTTAAATAAGTCAAAAGCCCCGGCCGCCGTCAATCCGGCAGCAACCCCATGTAATAACACTTGCCACCATGGCATGTTATCCAAAAATTCTGCAAAGCCCAGCTTCTGGGAAAGGAAACAGCATGCAACACCAATGACTAACGAACATAATACCTTGTAAAGCGTTTTTTCAGCAATCAAGGGAATCAGTTTCGCAATTTGCGTTACAACAAGAGAGATTGCTGCCGTTATGCCGGCGAATGTCGTTACATCAAAAGCGCTGATAGATTCTGCGCTGTCTGCGCTTTGCGCAAATGTCGGAAGTACTACAAAAAGCAATCCGACTACCATTACTAATAAATACTTTTTCATTCTACTTAAAATTTAAATTAAACACAAATATTGCATAAATACGTTTATAATCGATTTTTGAAATATTACAATAAAATAAGTGACGATGCAAACAGGACTATTTATTGTACGAATTAACTAATTGTGGCAAGTCAATTAATACACGGTTAGCCAAATCGACACTACCGGCAGCATCAGGATGTACTCCATCCGGCCACTTGCTATAATCCATCCCTTTAGTCAAGTCAAAATCTATACAGCACGCAATGTCAAACCTTACTGTTTGCCTGTTTTGTTGCATATATACTGCATTAGCCGCTTTTGTGCGCGGGTCTGGAGATGTTATCATTGTTTGGCAGTATATTATATCTCTTTCGTCGCAAAACGAAGCCAAAGCATTAATATATTTTTGTGTCACAGAGCCATTAAATCCGTTTGCACTCAACAATATTTTAGGCCTTAAAAATTCGACTTCGCTTGTTAATCGAAGAATCACCTCATTAAAGTTTGATGTTCCACGCGCTGAAATAACACAGTTTTTGATTTGGTTTTTAACTAATGTAGCCCAGCGTTCATCATTATACAAGCCCGCACCTGCTGCTATGGAATCCCCTGTTATATAAAGATCGGCATTGCGCCCCTCTGTTGTAATGGAATGTTCATATAGTTTAAATGCTGTTCCGGATTCTAAATATATAGAAAATTTGCCGGTAACAGAAGCCATTGCCCAGTTATAGGTATCTGGGCTTGTTCGTGTCTTTTCGACTACAAATTCAGTATAATTATTAGAATTGGCGGTATCAATGATGGACATTCCAAATCCGTAAGAAGTGCGCATTATTTCAATCCAATACATCTTTCCGATCCCGGGCGTAAAGGATATATTTTTTTCTAATAATGTAGAACTGCTATTTTTTGCCTGCATCTTATTAGCATAAAAGTCGAATATAAACGTACTGTTACCCTCTGTCGTATTCGTTTGTGAGGTTTGAACAGCAATAATCGAATCTAAAGCGCTTAGCCTTATTAAGTAGCGATGTTTACGATATTCACAAGTATATGTATGCTGATGCGTTAAATGATTGTTATCGTAACCTGCACCTTCCGTCGGGGTTATGTATGATAAAATTGTTTCTTCTATTCCTTTTACCCAACCGACATTTTCCCATGCGGAAATTTTAACAGATTCATAGTTACTTCCATTATCTTGCAAAACTTCTATCTCTTTGTTAGTTGCAAAATTGTCAAAAAACAGCATACAGGGAGATAAATAACTTCTGAAACTTGCATTTCCAACTACTTTCAGCGCATCCTCTGAGATCTCTTTTGCTTCGTTTATCGCAACACCAATACGGGATTCAACAACTGCGTTAAACGCAAAATACCAATTGCTTCCTACGCCTCCAAACTTATATTTAAATCCCGAAGGGACTGAACCTCTTGTGATCCCTATGTATTGTCCGTATTTTACAGGAATATTTGTTTTTAAAGTTACATTGCCCACTTCATTTACTTCCAATTCTATTTTATTTTCATCTGCGGAGACACGACTTTCATACCAATTAGTTAAGTTTTTAACGGACAATAAAATTGGCGCCACTCTTGTGTTTGGAAATGTGATAGACGTTATTATGCCATCGAAAGAAGCCGGTATTTTGTAGTATGCCGCATCAGAAATAGCCCCTCCCGAACTCAGGCTATCCCATTCAGAGCTATCCACGCCTATAATATCTTTCCCCATTTCTAATGCTTCTTCAATTGAATCAAATTTTTCGTTTACTTCTTTAGCTGCTTCCGTCTTATAGGCTTCGAATTCATCGTTCCAAACAATGTTTGCTTTGTTATTGATGGAGTAATACGTTCTAACGGCCAACCCATGAGTGAAAACCCTACTGTCTCCTGCGTTAATAGTTACAGTCCCTATTAAATAATAGTCTGAAACACCGCTATTGTTTTTAGATACAGTACCGTTTAGAACATTAAAAACAAACCCATAATATTCGTTATTTCCAATTGTTAAATCTGTATCATAGTATCCAAAACTTGCATTCCACGTCAAAGCTGTTTTTTTTGTACAAGTGAATGAATTATTGACGCCCAGAGAGAAAGCAGCAATAAAAAGTCCTGACTTATTTTGTAATGCTGCCTGAAAATTGACTCTTTTTATTTCCTGGATTGGAAGTTGATCTTCCGGGATAAATGAAATAAAATTATAGGAGTTTGTATATTCACTTTGATTAAAAGATTCTATCATTGAATTTCCATTCAATGACTCATTTAATTCATTTACTTCGTGCTCAATTTGAGCAATATCTTCTTCAACCTTTGTTGCCACACCTTTTATATAGTCCAAAATATCCCTGAACAGGCCTCCTATGCGGGAGGACGAATTCATACTTATTCTTACCTCGTTCATTATTTCGAGGGCGCGGGATAGCAGATCGTTTATTACATTCATTTTTAAATGAGTTTTTATATTGACTTGACAAAAATATCAAACAGGAATCGGATGAAAAAAGACAGTTACTTTGTGTCGGTAAGTATGTCGGAAATGGACACAAGAAACATCTCGCCGGTATAATCCAGCATCGCCCACATTAATTTGTTTTTGGAATACCAGTATTTCCCGGATATCCACGGCTTAGGCTCCCGGGTAGGTGTGAATCCTAAATCGCCCGGATTACCTCGCTTGAATTCCTTTCCAACGCCACGAGCGACATAATGACCATAATAATGAAAAACATGATTGATTTTAGATACGTCTCCGCCGGCTTGCCTTAAAACGTCTTTATCCAGGCTGTCTTCCAGCGCTCCCGTATCATGGATACCCAAGGCTTCCATTTTTTCTTTCCAGATGGTTATCATCATTTCCGCCCAGGCTTCCGCATATTTGTTGAAATCAGTTCCACTCGTCGCCATTATAACAGAGATCTACAGGTATGTCAATCGTAATCATAAAATATAAGCCGGTGCATCCGGATATGAAATAGCCCGGTATTTCATAGAAAGGAATCCTGTCCAGCCTCAAATAAGTCATATCGTTTTCCAGTAACCGGCGGTCCCGGATCAGTTTCTTTACGATCTGCCGGTATATCTCCCGGCACTCGTTAAGGGCCGCATGCTGTTCGCCCATTTTATTGAAGTCGTACTTCTTCAGGAGGAAAACGGTATATTGGCGGCGCTCCACAAATCCGCCGCCCTGGCGTATCATATTCCCGTCTTCCGTATCATCTACACAGAAATAAGCCTTTTCGGACTTAAATTTCAAGATCATTTCTTCCATATAGGAAATGCCGGTTACCCTGCAAAACTTATATTTTCGGACTGCCGTTATTTTATTCTTCCGGCAGATTTCTTCAAAATAACTGTATGCGTCAAAAGCCATGCTATTTAATTTTTTTCATTCTACGTTCCAGTTCCTTACTCTCCCTTGCTTTCGCATCCAGTTCCGCAAGCGCCGTCCAGGTTTCCGTTTGAAAAACGATATCCGTCTTTGTAACATCCCCGCCGGTCAGCGCCCGGATCATATTATTTATCTGAATTCGCATGTTAGGCGCCTGAGGCTTCTCATCTTCCAAAATCGTTTCAATCTTCTGAAAAATGCTGGGAAAATTCTCCTGAAAAACGGATTTGAGTCCGTAGAACCACAGGAAAACAGTATGCCTGACATGGAAAGGAAGTTTTGCAAACTTTCTTGAGCGTTTCAGGGTTTTCCCGTCATCGAATCTTTTGTTTCCCAGGTAAAAGGAAGCGATCAGGCAATTCAAAAATTCTTCTTTCTTTGTAAACAGAAAAGCCTGGTAATAATTTTCGCAGGCCAGGTATTGCGAAAAAGGCAATCCACGCAAACGCACATCCTGATGCCTTATATTCCCGATCTTCGGAACAGGAGTGATTTCCTCCATTCCGGAAGCCAGCCGGGAAAACTGTTTCGAAAAAGAAAGAACCTGTTCTGCCGTCAGGGAAAAAGAATCTTTCCCGCGCTTACAGTACCAGACATCATCAACTTTTTTCAATATCGTTATCCCGGATAACCGGACAAAAGCATACGTAAGAAACTCCGGCGCCGTCAACGAATCCTGACACATCAGCCAGCTGATCCAAGTCAACTGTTCCGGATTTAATTCATTCCAGGAAGTGGGGGCCGTTAAATTTATCTCCATGATTTACCCTCCAAAGAAAAAAGTTGCATGACGCTGTCGATTCTCATACTTCTGCGACATTTTCAGCTTATATTCGGCAGAAGCCATGTATGCAGGATATTCATCCGGATGCCCGATCATGTAATTGACTTCGGACTCAACCAGATGATAGAAGCTTGCTTTCTGAAGCTTCAGACCGGCAATAGTCTGTATAGCCCTAAAAACGTGGCTGTCAAAAACCGACAGTTTGACGTTCCTGCGTTTTTCGATCAGCTCATCCAGATAAGCCGCCGAAAAGTAGCCAGCAATTTCCGACTGCAGGGAAAGCACGACGGGATGTATCGTAAATAAATCCATACATGTAGCCGACTGATTGGCCGAATACCGTCTTAATTCATTCGTGGTGAGATAAACGATTTCCGTATGCCGGTTGAATAATTCCTCCTCCTGTTTCCACAGCCCGCGAAAAATTGAATAGGAAAACGCAAACTCAATAAGGAAATCCAGAGCAGCCGTTAACCGTCTCTTCACAAATTCCAGTAACCGTTCCACGCGTTCCTTGCTTGCTGGCGCATGATTGGTGTTGTTAACGACGGCAAAGCCGTTGGGCGTCTGTACCACGTCCAGAAACGGAATCCCGGACAGGTACGCCTTCAGGCAAATGACCGGTTCCGCCGCTTTCAGGATATCAGCCGGCGGAATCGTTTCATCAAACGTATAATCGAAAGTACCGTCAAAAACAGAATCTTCCGGAGGGTTTTGCGATATCGCCAAAATAGCATAATATAACGGAACTCCCAGCA
>JAIRZR010000132.1 GCA_031267155.1 Prevotellaceae bacterium
CCGGACGACGGCGACGGCCTGCTGCTGCGCCTGACAAACCCGACTGCATTTCCCGCCGACGTAACCGTGTTTTCGGAATCGGAAAAACAAGCCCGGCAGACACCGTTTGCCATGACCCCCCAAAATACGCAAACCGTTCATCTGGAACCGGACGAAACGAAAGAGATACGCTTAAAATGAAGAAAAATATGACAGACAAATGTACTTGTATCAGGCAGCCGGCTGCAGGACTTGCGGGACGGCTTTTAAGCGGGAGAATCATTTTCCCGATACTGTTTGCCGTACTGTCTCTGGCAGGAACTCCCGCGTTTGCCGGAGACCGTTTTTCCGTTGAAGACCTGCGCTGCGAACACTTGATAAACCCGCTGAGCATAGATACGCCGCATCCCGAGCTTGCATGGAAACTGAAAACCGGCGTCAGGGGATTGAAACAGACGGCATACCGGATACTGGTAGCTACCGAACCCTCCCTGCTCAACGAAGGAAAAGCCGATCTGTGGGATTCGGGAAAAACGCAGTCCGACGCTCAGTCGGTAAAGTATGCCGGAAAAGACCTGACAGGTGAAAAAGCAGTTTACTGGAAAGTAAGGATCTGGGACAGCAGGAACGGTCAGTCGCGCTGGAGCCGCACGGCACATTTCGGCGCGGGACTGACAGCGGCAGAACTCGACGCCGCCGAATACATCGGCTTCCCGAAAGACATGCTGCCCGCAGACGGTACAGTATGCCCGCTGTTCAGGAAACAGTTCAACTGGACGGGCGGCGAAAAGGCGCTGCTGTATGTCAACTCCCTGGGCTATCACGAGCTGTATGTCAACGGCGTCAGAGCAGGCGACAAAGTCCTTGAGCCGGCAGTATCGCAGTACGATAAACGTTCGCTGTACATCACTTACGATATCACTCCGCAGCTGAAAAAAGGCGCGAATGAGCTGACTGTATGGCTCGGCTCCGGCTGGTACAAGCACGGTCTGCCGGGCGTGGCGTCCAGGTCGCCGCTGCTGAAAGCGCGTCTGGAAGCCCTCCGCAAAGGCGAATGGCAGACGCTTGCCCTGACCGGCGAATCGTGGCAGACCTGCCTGAGCGGATATTCCGACCTCGGAAACTGGCGTTTCCAGAATTTTGTCGGCGAACGGGTGGACGCCGCTCTTGTACCGGCGGACTTTTCCGCCGCCTCGATTTCGAAACTCAAATGGCTGCCGGTCGAGATAACAGCCGTTCCCGAACATGCCGTTTCGCCCCAGATGACGGAAGGAAACAGTATCGGGGAAACTCTCCATCCACAGAAAATCATCCCGCTGTCCGACGGTTCGTGGATGATAGACTTCGGCAAAGCCGTCATCGGATGGGCGGAAATACGTTTTCCGCAGCTGCGGCAGGGACAGGAAATCGTCATTGAATACGCGGAACATTTAGACGACAAAGGCAATATCGCCCGTCAGAACCAGACCGACCGCTACATCGCTTCCGGACAGGCGGGCGAAGTGTTCCGCAACCGTTTCACGTACCGCGGATTCCGCTACATCACCGTATCCGGACTGGGAACAGCGCCCGAAGCCGGCAGTCTGAAATCCCTTTCCATATTTGAAGATACCGGAGCGGAATCCTCGTTCAGCTGTTCCGACAGCGACATGAACGCCATTCACGACATGATTCACCATACCCTGCGGTGCCTGAGCGCGGGCGGGTATATCCTCGGCGACGCTTCATACGAGCGCCTCGGCTATGGCGGCGACGGACTCGCTTCAACGGCAACGGCGCAAATGATGTTCAACCTTGCTCCGCTGTATGCCAACTGGATGAATGCCTGGGCGGACTGCATGCAGCCCGACGGGGGACTGCCGCACACTGCTCCATGTCCGTACAATGCCGGGGGAGGCCCGTACTGGTGCGGATTTGTCGTTATGGCGCCCTGGTCGGCGTATGTCAATTACGGCTCTGTGAAACTGCTCGAGCGTCATTACCCCCTCATGCAGAAATGGCTGGAATATGTGGAAAAACACATGACGGACGGCCTGCTGCAGGGCTGGCCAAACGTGAAATACCGCAGTCGCGGATGGTTTCTCGGCGACTGGGCTTCGCCAAAAGGCGTAAATGACAATGATCCGAAATCGGTGGAAGTTATCAACAACAGTTTTATCTGCATCTGTTACGGAACGGCGTCGAAAATCGCAGCTCTGCTGGGAAAAGCGGAAGACGCAAAACGGTATGCCGCAATGGCGGAAACCCTGCGCAAACTGATACACGAACGCTGTTTCGACAGTGAAAAAAACATATACGGCTCCGGTTCGCAGGCTGACCTTGCATTCGCCATGCTTGCCTCCGTCCCGCCCGAAAAGCTGCTGCCGGAAATAAAACAAAGCCTGTATGACGAAACCGTACAGCGTCACGGCGGACATATCGCCTGCGGACTGACCGGCATTCCCGCACTTACCGAATGGACTGTCAAAAACCGTACGCCCGATTTTATGTATTCGATGCTGAAAAAGAAGGACACGCCCGGATACCTTTACATGATCGAAAACGGCGCCACGGCAACATGGGAACACTGGAGCGGAGCGCGCAGTCACGTACATAACTGCTTCAACGGCATCGGACTGTGGTTCTATCAGGCTGTCGGAGGTATCCGTCCCGACGAAAGCGCGCCGGGATACAAACGCGCTGTCATCGACCCTCAAGTCCCGAAAGGAATAAGCTGGGCGAAAACAGCCGTCGAAACGCCTTACGGAAGACTGTCCCTCAACTGGACGCTGAAAGAACGGATAATGGAAATGGAACTGACTGTCCCGCCCGGAAGTTCGGCAAGTGTCCGATTGCCCGAAAAGACAGAACGCTGCGCAGTAGACGGAGTTTATTTCGACTGCGGTCAAAATCATTCCGTCGAACTGGACTGCGGAACATACCGGGTAAGTTATACGCTTGAAAATTGAAGGCTGTATGGCATGGATTTATTTTGGAATGACTTTTATTCAGCATTAAGTAATTCGGGAAAAATTAACGTTTTGTGGTCTATGCAACATTGAACTCATCTTTGAAGTCAATTGCTTTTGCAACCAACCATACCCTAACAGTTGGAATATTTCTCCATCTGCTCATTCCTGTAATTCTTTAAATCTGACTCAGTGGATGTACGACAAAAATCCGCTTCCAGGCAGATTTTGTATAAGCAATTATAAAAAAACATTATCTTTACACCAGTATTATTTAATTTATATTTTTAATAATGAAAAAGTTATATTTAATAGTGTCCATGTTTATATTGTTTTTGGCATGCAATAATGAGCCTTCATACAAAATAACGGGACGAATTTCTTCCGATTCCATGAACGGAAAAACGGTTTATTTGGAAAATTTACTGTGGTATGTAAAGATGTCAGACCTGAAAACATTTGATTCTGCTGTTATTAAAGACGGGAAATTTGAGTTCAGAGGTAAAACGGATTCTTCGTATATGGCAGTATTGTCTGTTGATGATCAAACTTTCACAAGCATTTTTGTCGAAAATGGAGATATAAAACTCGACATCCCCGAAAGTATTAACCAAAGTATTGCTACGGGTACCAGGTTAAACGACCTGTCCAAACAGTACAGCGAAGATATTGACCGGGTCAGAAATAAGATGACTGAATTTATGGAGTACGCCAATTCACAGGAACCGACGGCAGAATTGCAGCGCGAAATCAATGAGAAATATACAGCTTTACAGCAGGAGATGCTGCAAATTTCCATTAAATTTCTTGAGGAAAATCCGGGAACGCTCCTTTCCGCCTACATTCTGGCAAGCGGCGTAATACCTATGGGAGGCAGCGAAGAAACAGTTAAAAACGCTTACGATAAACTCGAAAAAAACGTGAAAGACGGCGCATTCGGAAATATCATTTTGAAAGAACTGAACCGGATGAAAAATAAGGAAATAACCATAGGAGAAATGTATCGGGACATGACAATGAAAACTCCCGAGGGTAAAGATATTTCGCTGTCCGATTATGTTGGAAAAGGGAAATATGTCCTCATTGATTTCTGGGCTTCGTGGTGCGGTCCGTGCCGCAGCGAAAATCCAAATGTTGTGGCTCTGTATAAGGAATACAAAAATAGAGATTTCGAAATTGTAGGCGTGTCGCTGGACGAAGACAGGGAGGCATGGATTAAGGGAATCAAAGATGACGGTATAACATGGCCTCAAATGTCGGATCTCAGGGAATGGGATTCCGAAGCCACTGTCAAATACAGTATCAGAGGAATCCCTTTCACTGTGTTGCTGGACAAGGCAGGAAAAGTGATTGATGTAAATCTCAGAGGTGCAAAGCTTAAAGATAGACTTAAAACTTTAATGCCATAAAATGCTTGATCTGAACAATATCGAAATAGCATTTAAAACCAGAAGCGACAGGGAACTTAAAAATGCGAAGTTTTTATTTTCAGTGATAAAATCTCCGTTTATGGTTCGCATACTTGGTTTTATGAGTAATCTGGCATTAAAGATACGCCTGCCGGTTTCCTGGGCAGTGAAACCGACCCTGTACCGGCATTTTGTTGGAGGAGAGACGATCGAAGAATGTTTTCCGGCAATGAATAAAATGATGGCGGAAAATGTCAAGTCCGTTTTGGATTTTTCAATCGAAGCAGTTGAAAAGGAAGCGGAAATAGACAAAACATTTCAGGAACTGAAACATTCCGTTATCAATTCCGGAAAACATGAAGCTATTCCTTTCAGCGTCTTCAAACCCACGGCATTGACAACGCACAGTGTTCTGAAAAAAGTATCTTCCGGCGAACCTCTGACGCCGGAAGAGCAAATATCGCATAATAACTTTCTGCAACGCATTGATGCTCTTTGCGCAGAAGCCGTTAAAGCCGGAAAACCGATAATGATTGACGCCGAAGATTACTGGTTCCAAAAGGCTATCGACGATGTTACCGAAGACATGATGCTGAAATACAACAGAAAAACAGCTGTTGTATATGCAACATTACAGATGTACCGTAACGACAGGCTTGATTATCTGCAACATTTGATTGAGCTGTCAAAACGGAACAGTATAATTATAGGTATAAAATATGTGCGTGGCGCTTATATGGAAAAAGAACGGGCAAGAGCCTTGGACGGAGGCTATCCTTCGCCGGTATATCCTGCAAAAAAAGATACCGACGATGCTTTTAACGAGGCGCTTAGAATATCGGTAGAAAATCATGAGCGGATACATGTCTTTTGTGGAACGCATAATGAAGAAAGCATCCTCGCTCTTATGAAATACATGAGAGATAAAGGATTGCCAAATAACTGTCCGGCCATTTATATGGCTCAGTTATACGGAATGAGTGATAATCTGAGTTTTAATACTGCCAAAGCAGGCTACAATGTAGCAAAATATCTGCCATACGGAAAAATAAGGAACGTGCTACCCTATCTGGTGCGGAGAGCCGAAGAAAATTCCGCCATAGCAGGTCAGACTACCAGAGAGTTGATAATGCTAAAGCAGGAATTGAAAAGACGGAAATCCCTGAAATAGTTTCACGGTTTAACAGGAATTACCGAAAACATTCTATATGCTGATATGGAATGTTTTCGGCTTTTCTGTAAATGCCCATACTGTCAATAATAATACAGCAGCGTTACTATTATGCCGATCAAAACCTGAACAAGGACTATTGCAATTGATAATAACACTATCCCGATTATTACCTTCCCGTCACGATTGATTTTTACTCTTTTTTTCTTTGCCATTTTCAGTTGATTTTTATAGAATTAATAAATGATAATTCATATTCCGCAAGGAATTACTCTGAAAAAAGATGCCTTTTTCCGTATATTTATTCGTTATTTTCGAGTATTTTATATTTTTACAGTAATCTTTCATTTTATCCAGCGGAGTCTATTTTTTTGTTTATAAGAATCTTACATTATTATACATTTATTTTTTCAGTTCCAAAGGTACTGACATTTTTTCAGTTCTGTATCTTAATATATCTTAATAAGTGTTAAATAATCTTAATTCGTATTATTGCTTGAACAATCAGACATCAAACCTCAGGCATTTCCGGCAGCTGCTTTGGTTTTTATTCGGTAGAATTCAATCCGTTCGGACTGACATCTTCGCTATGCCAAGTTAAAAAAACAGGGAATCTCTTGGCATTATTAAAGAATGTATTTCTTCAATTTTTTATTAATTTTGCGCGAAAATTATTGTATTATTTAATTCTGTCAAATTAATGAAAAAGGAAAGATTAATGATTTTATTCGTTTGGTTATCAGTGATTTTATCGGGATGTTCCGG
>JAIRZR010000136.1 GCA_031267155.1 Prevotellaceae bacterium
AACCGTTGAGATTGTTCACATAGGTCAGAAAATGTTTCCCGTGATGGAATTCCAGTGTCTCTTTCCCAATTGCAGGAGCCAAAGCTTCAACTGCATACAACAGTTTTGGTAATTCAAAATTCATATTATCCAAATTTAATATTTATACTAAAAATTTTACGTAAGCAAAACAAACATTATGGGAAAAAGTTTTATCAATGCTTTTTAAGTAAGGATATATGAAATTTATCATATACTGATATTTTATTGGACCGGTTGACTTAAGGTGGCTATCAAAAATTGGATGCAAAATTTTAAAATTTAGAAATGCAAAATAAATAAGGTGTAATAGTTTCATGATACTGTGAACATAATGCGCATTGCGAAATTGCCCGTAGGCATCAAATATCAATAGAAAACTGTTTATCTCCCGTCACAAGCCTCTTTTAAGGCTTGCACGCGATAGCAAGTGGCGAAATTGTTTACCGCACTCTCATCCGAATTACAAAATGTCCCGGCATTCAACCTGCGGTTGATTCAAGCCCTAACGGGGTTGTGGTGTGTGTGTTGGACTGTGTCTATTGATATTGATACCACTATGGGCAATTGGACATGGCAATTAAATTTGTGACATGAAATATTATATGTTATCTATTTTGTATCCCTTATCTCCAGATTTTTAAGACCCTATCCGAAGGCTCATCGGTATATGCCGAAATTAAATAATAAATAAAATATCTAAATTTGTCGTGAAATTCAGTTGATTCACCGGCTGGAAACATACAGTTAAGTAGATTAATAAACGAATTGATAATGAGACAGGATATTGACAAATACGGTTTTTCGACAAGGGCAATACAGGCCGGAGAAGATCTGTGTCATGAAGAAAAAACTTCCGGAGATATTGTTACTCCGATATATCTGACGGCAAGGTATGCACGCGGGGCAATCCGTCGAATCGGGCTTCGGAATACGACTATGTACGTTCGCCGTTTTGAAGGAGCAGGTTATGGATAAATATCGGGAAATACTTTTAAAATACTGGGGATATCCGTCTTTTCGCGAGCTTCAGGAAGAGATTATATTTTCCGTTGCCGAAGAAAAAAAAGATACGCTTGCGCTGATGCCCACGGGCGGAGGCAAGTCGATAACTTTTCAGGTACCGGCGCTTGCAATGGAAGGGCTTTGCCTTGTGGTTACTCCCTTGATTGCCCTGATGAAAGACCAGGTGGAAAATCTCCGGAAACGGAACATCAAAGCCCTGATGATTCACTCCGGAATGACTGCAAGGGAAATCGACATCACTCTGAACAATGCCGTTTTCGGCGACTACAAATTCCTGTACCTTTCGCCCGAACGGCTGAAAACGGATATTTTCCGGACAAGACTGGAACGCATGAATATCTGTCTGATAGCGGTTGACGAATCCCACTGCATCTCCCAGTGGGGATACGATTTCAGACCCCCGTATCTGCAAATCGCCGAAATACGCAGAATTGTACCCGAAGGGGTACCCGTCCTGGCTTTAACCGCAACCGCAACGCCGAAAGTGGTCGAGGATATCATGGAAAAGCTGGAATTTAGAAAGCCAAACCTGCTGAAAAAAAGTTTCGAGCGTAAAAACCTGATATATATAGTCCGTACAACTGAGGACAAATTTGCGTATCTGCTGAATATCCTGAAGAAAGAAACAGGTTCGGGAATCGTGTATGTCCGCAACAGGGGAGCGACGAAAGAAATAGCGCAAAAGCTTGTGGAAAATGGAATATCTGCCGATTTTTACCACGCAGGACTGGGTCCGGATATAAGGAGCCTCAAACAGGACGACTGGCAGAACGGGAGGACAAGGATAATTGTCGCGACAAACGCTTTCGGCATGGGTATCGACAAGCCAAATGTCAGGGTCGTTGTGCATATTGATTTGCCCGATTCCGTCGAAGCGTATTTCCAGGAGGCGGGAAGGGCTGGACGCGACGGAGAAAGAGCTTATGCCGTTTTGCTTTACAACAGGACGGATAAGGTCAAATTTGAACAGCGTTTCAGGAACGAATTTCCCGATATAGAACATATTAAAAACATATATCAGTCTGCCTGCAACTACCTGCAGCTTGCATACGGAACAGGAAAAGACAGTTCACATTCCTTCAATCTGATGCATTTTTCCCGTACACACAAGTTTTATCCGGCAATGGTTATCAGCGCTTTCAAGTTTTTGCAGAAGGAAAATATCGCCGAGCTTACGGAAGAAATCAATAATCCTTCCCGACTGTTTTTTACCGTCAACAGGGATGATCTGTACAAGATACAGATTAATAATCCCGATATTGACAATTTTATCAAGGTAATACTGAGGCTGTATTCGGGTCTGTTCAGCAATTTCGTGAACATCGACGAGGCTTATCTGGCTAAAATGATGTTCAAATCAAGGGAGGAGATATACGGCATGCTGCTTCGTTTGAGCAAAATAAAGATTGCCGAATATATTCCGCAGAAAAGGTCTCCAATGTTGATCCTCTACGAGGAAAGGCTTGACCATAAGAATGTAAGAATTTCAGCGGAGAATTATCTGTGGGCGAAAAACAGGTTTACCGAAAGAATGGATGCAATGATTTCGTATGCCGAAAATGATATGAAATGCCGCAGTATCCAGTTGCTTTCATATTTCGGGGAAAACAATGCGCCTCCCTGTGGCGAATGTGATGTGTGCAGAAGACGAAACGAACTGAATCTGAGCAAATACGAATTTGATTTGCTGTGCGAAAAAATAAGCTCGATACTGATTCAGTCGCCTTCAAGTCTGGAGGATATTGTCAAGCAGACGGAAAAACCCGAAAAAACAATTAAAGTCGTTCGCTGGCTAATGGACAGTGGAAAAATATCCGTGAAAAACAATGTCATGAAATGGGAATCCGAAACATTGTGACTCCCACGATTCGCTAGGGTGTATTGACTACGTCGAACTTCGTTTCCAAAATGCGGACTACGCCAAGCGAGAGCAGTACTGGCATCCACTACCGGGCGGTAGTGCTATCCACTACCGGGCGGCGTAGTCTTCAGTCCAATGTCATCAAGTTAAGCCATAAGAAGCTCTGAAAGAGCGGTATCAATAGCACAGGGTAATGCCCTGTGTAGAAAATGCGCCCTCACCGTCAAGCCCCAACGGGGCGGAATCAGGTT
>JAIRZR010000193.1 GCA_031267155.1 Prevotellaceae bacterium
GCATCCCATAGAAAAGTTCCGAAAATCTCGTAGTATTCCGAAAACCTCATTGCCGGCGTTGAAAATCTCGTAGCGTTCCGAAAATCTCGTATCGTTAAGAAAGATTCTTGGATATTATAAAAAATTACTACTTTTGCAGCTTAAAATCTTATTCCCGCCGATACTCTCAAAATTCCCCTTAAAATGAGAAGTGGCCGGATTCTGGCCAAAATTTCAGATGAAAACAACTCCTAACAATATGATTTATAGGGAATAAGTCTTTCCAATATCTCGTCTCAAAGGAACCAGTTATTACATTACTGACATCGGGAACCTGACTTACGGACAGGCTCTCCGCCTGTGGGATTACCGGTCTTCCTGCGAAACGATTCTGCAAAGTTATTTATTTTTTTGCATTTAGCTTGCTTAATGGGGGACTAACGGGCTATTATTATCCCGAACTCAGGTGTGCAGTTTATCTTCGATCGCTTCCAGCATATTTTCCGTCATTGAGTCGAGATTATACTTTGGAGACCATCCCCATTCTTCTCTGGCGCAACTGTCGTCCAGGCTATTGGGCCAGCTGTCGGCGATAGCCTGCCGGACGGGATCGGGTTCGTATTCCATCCTGAAACCGGGGACATATTTAAGTATTGCCGACCTTATCATTTCGGGGTCGAAGCTCATGGATGCGATATTAAACGAATTGCGGTGGACGAGCCTTTCCGGATCCGCTTCCATCAGGCTGATTGCGGCGCAGAGAGCGTCGGGCATATACATCATATCCATAAAAGTCCCCGCCGATATTGGCGACTTGAACACCTCGCCCGCCACCGCCGAATAGTAAATCTGCACCGCATAATCGGTCGTTCCACCACCCGGAGGAGTTACGTGCGAAATCAGTCCGGGGAAACGTACCGAGCGCGTATCCACGCCGAAGCGCTTAAAATAGTAATCGCCAAGGAGTTCTCCCGCCACCTTTGTTACGCCGTACATTGTCTGCGGACGCTGTACCGTGTCCTGCGGCGTTTTGTCCTTTGGAGTATTTGCCCCGAAAGCGCCTATCGAGCTTGGAGTAAACACGGCGCACTTCATTTCCCTGGCGATTTCCAGCACATTGAACAGTCCTTCCAGACCGATCTTCCATGCAAGCTGGGGTTTAGCCTCCGCCGCAGCCGAAAGTAAAGCCGCCATATTATATATGGTATCGATTTTATACTTTCCCACTATCCCGGCTATCTGTGCAGGGTCTGTAATATCAGCCTCTTCGGAGGGTCCCGATTCGCGCAGTGCGCCCTTTGGTTCGGCGCCCCTGATAAATCCTGCAACTATATTCTGGTTTCCATATTTCGATCTCAGCTCCATTGTCAGTTCCGAACCTATCTGTCCCGTCGAACCGATTATCAATACTTTCCTCATTTATATAACTTAAAAACACATTATCTAAAGACCTGTTATTCTTTTGATCTCATTAAGCTTGTTCAATGCTTCCACTGGAGTAAGATTATTTATGTCTATTTTCTTTAACTTTTCTCTGATATCTTTCAGTACAGGGTCGTCTAACTGGAAGAAACTCAACTGAAAGCCTTCCCTGTGCGTTGCCAGGTCGGCAACGGGCTTTTCCAGCGAGTTATGCGATTTTTCCAGTTCCCTGAGTATTTCTTCGGCGCGCGTTACGACGCTTTTGGGCATGCCTGCCATCCGGGCGACATGTATCCCGAAACTGTGCGCCACGCCTCCCGGAACAAACTTGCGCAGGAATATTACCTTGCTGTTCAGTTCCTTCACGGTGATATTGTAGTTTTTTATGCGGGAGAATGAATTTTCCATCTCGTTAAGTTCGTGGTAATGGGTTGCAAACAGCGTTTTCGCCCTCATGGCAGGATGCTCGTGAATATATTCGACCAAAGCCCAGGCGATTGAAATCCCGTCGTAGGTGCTTGTACCCCTTCCGATCTCGTCGAGAAGTATCAGGCTTCTGTCCGACAGGTTGTTCAGTATGCTTGCCGCCTCGTTCATCTCGACCATGAAAGTCGATTCGCCCTGCGAAATATTGTCCGAAGCGCCTACCCGCGTAAATATCTTGTCCACAATCCCTATTGTAGCCGATTCGGCGGGGACGAAACATCCCGTCTGCGCCATAAGCACAATCAGGGCTGTCTGCCTCAGAATAGCCGACTTGCCCGACATGTTGGGTCCCGTTATGATTATTATCTGCTGGCTGTCACGGTCTAAGAACAGATCGTTTGCAATGTATTCTTCCCCCGGAGGGAGGAGTTTTTCGACAACCGGATGCCTTCCCTGCTTTATGTCAATCACATGTTCATTGTTGATGACGGGCTTGCAGTAGTTCGATTTTGAAGAAAGTTCGGCAAAAGAGAGCAGGCAGTCCAGCTGACCGATGAGGTTGGCATTCAGCTGTACGGGCGAGATGTACTCCATCAGCGCCGTTATCAGGTCGTTATAGATCTGCTGCTCGATGACGAGTATCTTTTCCTCGGCGCCGAGTATTTTTTCTTCATACTGTTTCAGTTCCTCGGTGATATAGCGTTCCGCGTCCACCAGAGTCTGTTTCCTGATCCATTCGGGCGGAACCTTGTTCCTGTGGGTATTCCTGACCTCTATGTAATAGCCGAACACATTGTTGAAACTTACTTTAAGCGAGGGGATTTCCGTGCGTTCGATTTCCCGCTGCTGGATTTCCGCAAGCACCTCCCTGCTGCGTGAGGATATTCTCCTCAAATCGTCCAGTTCGCTGCTGACGCCGTCTGCAATAACCGTTCCCTTGCCGATCTGCCCCGGTTCCGCCACAACTTCCTGTTCAATCTTTTCGCATATTTTCGAGCATGGATTCAGGCGATCGCCTATCTGCCTCAATATTTCGTTGTCGGCGGCGAGGCATGCCTTCTTGATTGGCGAACAGGCTTTTAAAGCAATTTTCAGTTGTACCACCTCTTTCGGGCTTACCCTTCCGGCAGACGTCCGCGATATGATGCGCTCGATATCGCCGATTTCCAGTATCCTGCTGCAAATGATTTCCTTTATTTCGGGATTTTTCATGAAATAATCGACTACGTCCAGGCGGTCGTTCACCGTTTTGACCTCCTTCAGCGGGAGGGCGATCCAGCGTTTCAGCAAGCGCGCTCCCATCGGCGATATCGTTTTATCGACTATGTTCAGCAGCGTTTTGGCGTTTTCGTTTAAAGAGCCGAACAGCTCAAGGTTGCGGATTGTAAACTTGTCGAGCCAGACATAGCGGTCTTCTTCTATCCTCGAGATGGACGATATGTGCGCCAGCCTGTTGTGCTGTGTGATTTCGAGATAGTACAGTATGGCTCCGGCGGCAGTCTGCCCGTTGATCAGCTGCTCGATTCCAAATCCCTTAAGCGATGCGGTCTGGAACTGCTGCAGCAGTTTTTCCTGCGCCGAATCCGCAGCAAAGAACCATTCGTCAAGCTTGTACGTGTAGTATTTCTGTCCGAAATATTCGTTAAAAAGCGCTTCCTTTCCTTTCTGGAAAAGGATTTCCTTCGGCATGAAGTTTCCGAGAAGCTTGTCGATATAGTTCGCCGTTCCTTCGGCAGCATAAAATTCGCCGGTCGAAATGTCAAGGAAAGCTACTCCGATTGATATTTTGTCGATGTGTACACATGCGAGGAAATTGTTTTCCCGATGCTCCAGCACATTGTTATTCAGGGATACTCCGGGAGTTACAAGCTCAGTGATGCCTCTTTTGACAATTGTTTTAGTCATTTTGGGGTCTTCCAACTGGTCGCAGATTGCAACCCTCTGTCCCGCCCTGACAAGTTTCGGGAGATATGTATCCAGCGAGTGGTACGGGAATCCGGCAAGATCGATACCGGCTCTTTTTGTCAGTGTAATACCAAGTATCTCGCTTGTTTTGACTGCGTCATCGCCAAAGGTTTCATAGAAATCGCCCACCCTGAAAAGCAGCAGGGCGTCGGGATGCTTTGCCTTTATCCCGTAATACTGTTTCATCAATGGAGTATCCGTTGCCCTGTTATCATTTTTCATTCTTCATATTATTTTAAACTCCAACAAATTGTATCATTTTCGCCATTAAAGGTTTTCCTTTATCTTTTCTTCAAGTTTTTCGCCGAACAGGTCTTTGCCTGCAATTTCGCCGCTTCTGTTAATCAGGTAATTTGCCGGCAGTTTAGTTACATTATACAGTTTCAGCGGATATGTCGCCGTTCCCGTGAAATCGCAGACATTGATCCACGTAAGCTTTTGCGTGTTAATAGTCTGCAGCCAGCTTCCCCTGTCTTCATCTATGGATACCTGATAGATTTCGAAGCCCCGGGACTTGTACTTTTCGTACACGGGCAGGAGTTCATTGTTGTTCTGCGCTGTAACCCTGTCTTTTGACGACCAGAAATTCAAAAGTACAACTTTCCCCTTCAGGCTTGAGAGCGAAATCTGCGTTCCCCTTGCGTCGGGCAGTTTAATGTCGGGCATCGCCGTTTCATTGGCGTTATCGATTAAATTCTGGATAACGTTCGGTCTGATCAGCCTGTTATAATCGTCGCGCAACTGCAGGACGTATGGCGAACGCGGGTATTTTGTTTCCAGCGAATCGGCAAGCAGCTTGAAATACAGGGCGTCGTTCTCTTTCCCGAAAACTCCTATCCCGTTGGGTAATATCTGATACACTGCAGTATATGCGGCATACGACTTGCTGTTTTTTATGACGAATCTTATCAGGTCTCTCTTGTGTTTTGTAAATATTGAAGCCAGTTCCCGGTTTATTTCCTGAGACCGTTCCTCGCTTACCGGCGTTTCGAGTCTGTCCAGTATTCTGGCTATCGAATCTACAGAGATTGTTGTCTTTAGCATCTTATCGTTAAGCTCCTTAAGCAGGTACGAGCCTTCGGAACCGGAAACTTTATATCCGGCAAGGTTTTTCATGTCTGTTTCCATGCTTACCTTCTCTCCCGGTTCCACCAGAAGCGAAGCCAGCGGCTTGTCGGATATGGACAGAGTTAGAAATACCGGAAAAACGCTTTTCCTGAAATCGTACCTGAACGAGAATTTTCCAGACGACTTGAGCCGCAGCGTGTCTATGATCTTTTTCGGCGTCGTGTTGACCGACAGTTCCAGCAATTCGTTTTCGGCATTCGAAACATTTCCCTTTATCGTGACGGTATTCTTTCCACACGACACAACAAGCATAAATCCGGCTAAACAAGCAAACAATAATCCTAATCTCATATACTAACAATTTGTATATTAACTTATCCCGACGTAAATGACGGAATTTTTACAGCCACAAACTTATACAAAAAACACGAGATCTCAATTTTTTTTGGGCGAAGTATTATTATAAACTTTAAGGGATGCGAAATAAATAAGGTGTAACAGTTTCATAATACTGTGAACATAATCCCAAAATGTCAATTAGTACCTAACAAGTCAAATTAATACATTATTTGGCAGGAAATTAAAAATTAAAAGCGGGGATGATTACCATTTCCTTAATTTTAAGTGCCATAACAATTGTTTCCTTTCCCAGTTCAGTGAGATAATATTTGTAGGAACTGGCCGCTTTTTTGATCAGTCCGTGTACTCTCAGCCGCCT
>JAIRZR010000247.1 GCA_031267155.1 Prevotellaceae bacterium
TCGATGCGCAGATCGAGGGTGTCTCGATGCATAGATCGAGGGTGTCTCGATGCATAGATCGAAGGTGTCTCGATGCGTAGATCGAGGGTGTCTCGATGCGTAGATCGAAGGTGTCTCGATGCACAGGATTTGAATACAATTAACAATGAACGATTATTTGTCTGAACCGGGATTTACAGGATTAAAGGATTGTCAGGATTTCGCGATGCACGGGATGGTTTTGTTATGTGACGTGGGCGAACACATTGTTCGCCCCATTATTTGTTCGCCCTGCATAACAAATTTACACCGCGTACGGTATAGCAGGATTGCCGGCGCCCGTCATTGCGGACATGATTCATTCCGTGTCCGTCATTGCGGGCTTGACCCGCAATCCCGTCTCAATGCAGGATTAAATGACCTCCAGAATCCCGGATTTTTTGTCAGAAGCAGAATTTTCAGGATTAAAGAATTAACAGAATTCGCGATGCAACGTAAAAATTCTGTCAATTGTCTGAAGCAGAATTTTCAAGATTTCAGAATTAGCAGACCTGAGTTCGGGATAGAAATAGCCCGTCAGGGCTTACATATCAATAGAAAATATTTCCCGCCCATTCATGAACGCCATAGGTGTTCAACCCCTGACGGGGTTGCGAGGGAGAAAAGGCCGTTTTCTATTGATATGGATGCCCTGCGGGCAACAAATAACCGATTCATAATGATTTATATCATTTCTTATCCCGAACTCAGGTGTAAAAGAAATTCCCAATAGCCAACGTCCCGCCATTCATTAAATTTTTTACCAACCTCTTTAAATATTCCAACATTTTTAAAACCAAAAGACTCGTGTAGAGCAATACTTTTTTCATTTGGAAGGGTTATTGCTGCTATTATTGCGTGTACGTTATTATTATTTAATTTACTAAGTAATTCTCCCAAAAGAGCTTTGCCTATACCTCTCCCTTGAAATCCATTGCGGAGATAAATTGAATCTTCAAGAGTAAATCTATAAGCAGAACGGGGATGATAATGATGGATATAAGCATAACCAACGATTTCCTCATTTTCCTCATATACAAGATAGGGAAAATCCTTTTTAAACTCTTGTATTCGCTTCTCCATATCAGAAACAGTAACAGGAACTTCCTCAAAAGTGGCGGTACTTTTTTCTATATAATAATTGTAAATTTCCGCAATAACTCCACTGTCAGAAAGTTTAACTTCACGTATCATTTTCCTCTTCTTTATAACAATTTACTAATTTTTTCATGACCGCAAAAATAACATTTTTTTATTACATAAACCGAATTTTATTTGAACAGGACATTCCAAAATGCCGGACTTTTTCCATTGACTGAAACCATATCGAATTTATTACTACATTTGCGATTCGTTACTTATACATATTATTATATGAAGATATTAGCAATCAGGGGTAAAAACCTTGCATCACTGGAGGGGGAATTTAGTATTGACTTTAATGTCGAGCCATTGAAATCGGCGGGGATATTTGCGATTACCGGACCTACCGGCGCCGGAAAGTCCACGATACTGGACGCCATGTGTCTGGCTCTGTTTGATAATGCGCCGAGAGTCAGCAAGGGAGAAAACATTCAGGTGAACGACGTCCTGGATCAAACAATAAACCAGACGGATAGCCGGAACATTTTGCGCAAGGGAGCAGGCGAGGGACGCGCCGAAGTGGATTTTACTGCTTTGAGCGGAGAAGTGTACCGGGCAATCTGGAGCGTCAGGCGCGTGAAAAACAGGCCCGACGGCGTCCTGCTGAACACCGAAATAAAGCTGTACAATCTGAACCGGGGAATCGAGGAACAGGGGACAAAAACAGTCCTGCTGAAAAAAATAAACGGGCTGATAGGACTGAACTTTAATCAGTTCATACGCGCGGTACTGCTGGCTCAGGGCGATTTTGCCACATTCCTGAAGGCAAGGCAAAGCGATAAAGCCGAACTGCTCGAAAAACTGACAGGCACGGACATATATTCGAAAATATCCACAACTATACATCTAAAAACGAAGGAAGTAAATGATGAGCTTAACAATATGCAAAAGCAAAGAAACAGTATCGAACTGCTCACGGATAGGGAAATTGCAGATGTCCATGATGAAAAATCCCGGATTGACAGGGAACTGGAGCCAGTGAGAGATATCCTGTCAAACATCGACAGGAAACTGAACTGGATAAGGCAGTACGAAGAACTGTCGAAGGAAACGGAAGCCGCCGCCGAAGAATTGAAAAAGGCAAAACTGGATATCGAAACGGCAAAACCGCGGTATGCATATATCGAAATTCTGGATGCGTCTTTCGAAATCCGCGAGACTTATATCGAACTGAACAGGGAACTTGAGCAGTTGCGAAAATCAAAATCCGGGCTTGCCGGAAAGGAATCGCAGCTTGAAGAATACGAAAAACAGATCCTGAAATTCGACGCCAAACTGCAGAAAATCAAAGGCAGCATGGAACAGACCGAACAGGATTTCGCAGCCCTGAAACCGCTTATCGCAAGAAGCAGGGAACTGGACGTCAAGATACAGGCGGCAAAAGAAAAGCTCGCCGAAGCGGATAAGGAGTTAAAGCTGAAAAACAGTCAAAAGCATGAATCCGAAAAAGGCATACTCAATATCAATACAAATTTGGACGAAACAAAAAGGCAGGCGGACATTATGGACAAATGGTTCAGGGAAAAGGAATCGTACAGGGATATTGTCCGGCAGGTTGACCTGATTCTTGCCACGCTTGAGGACGTCCGGACGATTGGAGAGCAGATCAGTACCGCGTCCAAAAGTCTGCAGGAAAACAGCGCCGGACTGATTTCTCAAAAGGAAATCCTTGAGCAGCTTGAAAAAGAATCGGAACAGTTAAACCGTCTTTTGCCTGCGGAGATACTGAATCTGCGCAGAAAGCTGAAGGAAGGCGAACCCTGTCCCGTCTGCGGGAGCGTCCATCATCCGGTTAAAACCACAGTAAGTCAGGACGCAGAGGTCAATGAAGAGGAACTGGAAAAGAAAAAAAGAAAAACGGCAGATTCCATCGACAAAACAAACAGGACAATAGAATCGATTAAGGAAAACATAAGCCGGCTCGACACGGGCATCAGGAACGACAACATGCGGTATGAGAGTTTGATAAACCGAATAGAGAAACCCCTGCAGGCTGTGGACAACTGGAAAAACTTCATAAGCAATGGCGTTTTGAAGGAAAGACTTTCGAATTTCGCAATCCTGTGGAAGAAAAACGAGGAGAAACTGACTGAAAACCTGAGACAGGCGGAACTGTATGCCGGAAATCTAAGTGCGGAAAACGCTGCCCTTGCCGGTATTGTCGCCGAATGTCAGTACAGGGAAACACTGTACAGGGATGCTCTCTCCTCATTTGAAACTCTTGTAAACGAGCAGGCTACTCTCCTTGGAGGTAAAAAAGCCGGCGAAATGGAATCGTCGTATAACAGTGCAGTGAAGAAACTGTCGGCAGAATACGGGAAACTGAACAGTTCGAAATTCGAAATCGACAGCAAAAAGTCCGAAATCACGGGCGTCATCTCGCAGATGAAGAAAGATATCGAAGTGTCCTCCACGAAAATCACGGGCTTGAATGCGGTCGTGGAAAAATGGCTGTCGGACAGCAGATACCGGATAAGCGGGGAGGAGCTGAAAGATTTGATGTCAAAGTCATACGCATGGATTACCGGCGAAAAGAAGGAACTGGCAGGTCTCAAGGACAGGGAAACAAAGTTTTCGGCGACTCACAGGGAACGGGCTGCGCGTCTGGAACGGCACAGTGAATCGTCATGCAGGCCTGACAGCGCGGAAACGGCACAGTCGCTTGCACAGCTTTCCGAAGATACAGCCGCCAGGGAAAAGGAACTGAAACAGAGGCAGACCGCCATAGACGTCGCGCTTGCAAAACACCGCGACAACAGGACGTTTGCCGAATCTCTCGATACGGAACTGAAAATGAAGACGGCAAGCTGTGAAGAATGGAAAAAGCTCGATTCGCTGCTCGGTTCCCACGACGGTCGCAAGTTTAAAAACATCATCCAGAGCTATACCATGGACATCCTGCTCGAATATGCGAACAAACATCTTGAAACTCTGAGCAGGCGCTACAGGCTGGAAAAAGCCGGCGACCTGGCTTTGCAGGTCATAGACAATGACATGCTTGGCGAAATACGCTCGATACATTCGCTCTCGGGAGGCGAATCGTTCCTGATATCCCTGGCGCTGGCGCTGGGACTTTCGGCTCTTTCGTCGAACCGGATGCAGATAGAATCGCTGTTTATCGACGAGGGATTTGGCTCGCTGGACGCCGATACTCTGAACATTGCCATCGACGCCCTGGAAAACCTGTACACGCAGGGACGGAAGATAGGAATCATATCCCATGTCGGGGAAATGAGGATACCCGTTCAAATTAAGGTGATTAAATCGGCAAACGGAAAGAGCGTAATCCAGATCGTTAACAATTAACAATTAACAATTAACAATTTCGCGATGCAGTGCAAAGGGACTGAGATTAACAATAACAACAATAACAATAACACAAAATAACAATATATGGAAAACAATATGAAAGATAAGAACACGCCAAAGATTCCCTCGCCGCTGCTCTCGTTTGTTCCCGTCATGGTTCTGGTGGGACTGCTGGCATGCACCATACGGATTTTCGGCGGCGACACCCTGGACGGCGCCAGTCAGATCGTTTTACTGACAAGCGCTGCAGTGTGCTGCCTGATTGCCATTTGCCGCTGCGGAATCCGGTGGAAGACAATCGAGACGGCAATAGTAAGCAATATAAGCGGAGTGTCGCCGGCTCTGCTGATTCTCCTGCTGATAGGCGCGCTGTCGGGAAGCTGGATGGTCAGCGGCGTCATTCCCACCCTTGTCTATTACGGGATAAAAATCATTCATCCCGATTTCTTTCTTGTTACCACATGCATTATCTGCGCTTTAGTCTCGGTGATGACCGGCAGTTCGTGGACGACAATAGCCACTGTCGGCATCGCGCTTTTCGGGATAGGCAGGGTGCAGGGATTTCACGAAGGCTGGATTGCCGGCGCAATCATCTCGGGCGCGTATTTCGGCGACAAGGTATCGCCCCTGTCGGATACTACCGTACTCGCTTCGTCCGTCACCGGGACTCCACTGTTCCAGCATATCAGATACATGATGATTACTACCGTGCCTTCGATGGCTGTCACGCTGGCGATTTTTCTCATTGCCGGCTTTTCCAGAGAAACAAGTCCTTCGCTGGAAATCGGCGCATTTATGGACGCCTTAAGCGGCGCATACCATATCTCGCTGTGGCTCCTGACTGTCCCCTTAGTTATGGTGGTACTGATTGTCCGGAAGATATCCCCTGTCATTACCCTGTTCCTGTCGGCTATGGCGGCAGGCTTTGCGGCTCTTGTTTTCCAGCCTGAACTGCTTCACCGGATTTCCGGACTGGATGTGCACAGTGTTTCATCGCTTTTCAAGGGACTGATAATGACTTTCTACGATAATACGCAGATAGAAACGGGTAATGCCACTCTGAACGAACTCGCGGAAACTCACGGCATGTCGGGAATGCTGAATACTGTCTGGCTGATTATCTGCGCCATGTGTTTCGGCGGTTCCATGACGGCAAGCGGAATGCTGGCAGGAATCACTTCCATATTCCTCCGGTTTATGAAACGGACTGCCGGAACTGTTTCCGCCACTGTCGCTTCGGGAATATTCCTGAATATCTGCACCGCAGACCAGTATTTGTCCATCCTCCTTACAGGCGATATGTTTAAAAATGTATATAAACAGAAAGGCTGCGAAAGCAGGCTGCTCAGCCGTACAATAGAGGACGGGGTAACGGTAACATCGCCGCTAATCCCGTGGAATACATGCGGTATGACACAGGCAACGGTTCTCGGAGTTTCAACTTTCACTTATCTGCCGTATTGCTTTTTCAACCTGATCAGCCCCCTGATGAGTATAATCGTCGCCGCCACAGGATATAAAATCAAAAAGGTAATGACGGAACGGTGCATTATTGATTAAAAAGCAGTCGGAAATCGGTAAGAATCCCGTCAAGGATGAAATGTAAAAACGAAGATACCGCATGTCATCCCTACATGTTTATAAAATTGTACTTCATAAAACACAAAAAATATCGAAAATTGCGCTTTATAAAATACATTTTGTACCTTTGCCGGAAAATTCAAAGATATGAAGCAACTATTTTCAGCGTTTTATCGCAAATTGGAAGAAACAGACATGCGTTTTGAACGCTGCCTGAAAAGTCAAATTGACTGGAACAACCGCCTGACAGCCATTACAGGCGCACGCGGAACAGGCAAAACCACCATGCTGCTGCAACATATAAAAGAAAACTTTGGCAGCGACCCGCAAGACGTACTGTATGTCAGTTTGGA